>NZ_JBPPVW010000001.1:0-224230 GCF_053546955.1 Corynebacterium sp. 32222D000AT
CTGGTTGGCTACGTACGGGAGGGATAACCGCTGAAAGCATCTAAGCGGGAAGCCTGTTTTAAGATGAGGTTTCATTATTAGGCCCCCGGAAGACTACCGGGTTGATAGGCCAGACCTGGACGCATCGTAAGATGTGGAGGCTACTGGTACTAATCGGCCAAACAACCAACACCACACAAGCTTAAATAATGTTAAGCGGTGTGGAACAAGCAAAAGCAAAGCAAGACATCGTTCATTTTGTCGTGTTCGCGTCCACTATGCAGTATCTGACACAACACCCGAAAAACCAGGCACCAAGAGTGTCCCGGATGTTTGTCGGTGGTCAATAGCGGCAGGGAAACGCCCGGACCCATTCCGAACCCGGAAGCTAAGCCTGCGTCGCGCCGATGGTACTGCAACCGGGAGGTTGTGGGAGAGTAGGTTACCGCCGACACCAAACGAAAAATAACTCAATAACTAAAGGCGCTCGGTAGGGCAGTCACCCGATGACTGTCTTACCGGGCGCTTTTTCATGCCCGCACTAGGCTTGCCGGTTCTTGGGCCACGTGGTGTTAGTTCACCCCGGGTGCGGGTTCATAACTGAGCGCCCGGGCCTAGTAGAATGGGCGGGTATTAGTTTGCTGTCGCGATGGTAGAAATGGATTTAGGTATGTCAGACAACGAAGGTGGCCGTAAGTCTTTTGATTCCGCCGGCGGAGAGCGTCGCGGCGGTGGCCACAAAGGCGGTCGCAAGCCCTACGGGAAGCGCTCGGAAGGCCCCCGCGATGAACGCCGCGGCAACGGCGGCAACCGGGGTGGTCGCAAGCCGGCCCACAAGGGCCGCGGGGGCAAGTCCAATTCCCAGCAGCGCCGTAGCCACCCGCAGCGCAGCGGTTTCCGCGAGGAGCGTCTGAACCAGCGTATGGCCGATCCGGATCTCCCGAACGATATCGACGTGCGGGACCTCGACCCGATGGTTCTGCAGGACCTGAAGGTGCTGTCCAAGGACAACGCGGAGGCTGTTGCCAAGCACATGATCATGGCCGCCACCTGGATGGACGACGACCCGCAGCTGGCCCTGCGCCACGCCCGGGCAGCGAAAAACCGCGCGGGGCGGGTCTCCGTGGTGCGGGAGGTCAACGGCATCGCCGCATACCGCGCCCAAGAGTGGAAGGAAGGCCTCTCGGAGCTGCGTGCCGCGCGGCGTATCTCGGGCGGGCCCGGCCTGATGGCCGTGATGGCGGACTGCGAGCGCGGTCTGGGCAAGCCGGAGAAGGCTCTGGAGCTCGCGAAGGAGCCGGAGGCGAAGGAGCTGGACGACGAGTCCCGTATCGAGCTGGCCATCGTCTTGGCCGGCGCCCGCCAGGATCTGGGCCAGAACGAATCCGCCGTGGTGACCTTGTCCCGGCTGAACCCGAACAAGGACGACCGCGGGATTAGCGCCTGCCGTTTGTCCTACGCCTACGCCAACGCGCTCGAGTTGGCCGGACGCAAGGACGAGGCCAAGGACTGGTTCCAGCACACTGTCGCCATTGATGAGGGCGAGTGGACCGATGCCGCCGAGCGCGTGAAGGAAATCGGCTAGATGGCGTCCCTGTTGGAGTCCCACGACTCTTTGCTGCTTGACCTAGACGGCACGGTGTGGGAGGGCGACCGGCCCATCGGCGCCAGCGTGGATATCATCAACGCCTGCGGCCTGCCGTGCGTGTACATCACCAACAACGCTTCCCGGAGCCCCGGGGCGGTAGTCGACAAGCTGGTCGGCATGGGAATCAAGGCTGATGCGGAGCACGTGTTGACCTCGGCCCAGGCCTGCCTGAAGCTGGCCAGCGAAGAGCTGCCCGCCGGCGCGACGGTGCTCGTCGTCGGCGCGGAGTCTTTCCGACAGCTGGCTCGGCAGGCGGGCTTTAACGTCGTAACTAGCGCGGACGATAACCCGCAAGCTGTCTTGCAGGGCTTCGACCCCGCTATCGGTTGGGCGGAACTGACCGAGGCGGCCCTGGCTATCCGCAACGGGGCGAAGTTCTATGCCTCCAACCTGGATACCTCGCTGCCGATGGAACGCGGTTTGGCCGTGGGCAACGGTTCCTTGGTAGCTGCGGTATCCACCGCAACCGGTGTCGAGCCGGCCTCCGCCGGCAAGCCCGCCGCGGCCATGTTCACCCAGGCCGTCCAAGAGATTGGCTCGAAGGCCCCGCTGGCGGTAGGAGATCGCTTAGACACCGACATCCAGGGCGGCAACGCCGCCGGCGTCGATACCTTCCACGTGCTCACGGGGGTCTCCGGCCCGCTGGCGCTCATCGAAGCAGAAGAAGACCAGCACCCGACCTTTATCGGCGAGTCCTTGCAGGATATCAACCTGCCAGAAGCCGAGCTGCGGCCTGGCGCCCAGGGCGGTTTCCACGCCCGCGTCGACGGAGAGGACATCATCCTGAGCGCGGGTGACCCGGGTTCGACCCCGGTGCAGGCGCTGCGTACCGTCCTCGAGGTGGCCTGGGCCATGCCGCACCCGCCGCGGTACGTGCGCCCGGCCTCCGACGCCGCCGACCAGGCCACCGGGGCGTGGTGGTAATGGCCCGTCCGATCCCACACGACCCGCGGCAGACCCAGGTCAGCCCGGAGGACGTGGACTCGAAGATCGCGGAGATCTTCAACGAACCGGCTGGGGACCTGCCGGAGGAAGTCGACCAACTCAACAACGCCCACGAGGTCCTGCGTGCGGCGCTGCAGGAGAACTAATGCCACCAGCACGCAGGAGGCTGGACGCGGAGCTCGTCCGGCGGAAAATCGCGCGTTCTCGGGAGCAGGCCGTCGAGATGATTAAAGGCGGCCGGGTCTTCGTCAACGGCTTCAAGGCGGCCAAGCCCGCCACTATCGTGGAGCCGGAGGCCTCCATCCGGGTCGAACACGCCGCCGAGGACGATTGGGCCTCGCGCGGCGCCCACAAACTGCTGGGCGCGCTGGAAGCCTTTGACGTCTCGTTGGAAGGCAAGCGCGTGCTCGACGCCGGGGCATCGACGGGCGGGTTCACCGACGTCTGCCTGCGCAACGGCGCGAAGGAAGTGCTCTCCGTCGACGTTGGCTACGGCCAGTTGCTCTGGCGCCTCCAGAACGATCCGCGCGTGAGGGTCTTCGACCGGACTAACATCCGGCACCTGGATCTGGAAACCATCGGCGAGCCGGCCGATGCCATGGTCGGCGACCTATCGTTTATCTCCCTGAAGCTGGTGCTGCCGGCCATCGTGTCCTGCCTTCAGCCCGGGGCCTTCTTGCTGCCCATGGTCAAGCCCCAGTTCGAGGTCGGCAAGGACCGCCTGGGCCAGGGCGGGGTAGTGCGTTCGCCGCAGCTGCGCGCCGAGGTCACGCGCGACATCGCGCTTTTTGCTCAGGAGCTGGGCTTAAGCTGCCGCGGTGTGTGTGCCTCGCCGCTGCCGGGACCGAGCGGGAACGTGGAATACTTCCTGCATCTGGTCGCCGATGCAGCGCAGACCCAGCCGGGGCAGGCAGAATTGGAATCAATGATCGACAAGGCAATCAAGGAGGGGCCGCAGTGAGCCAGGAGAATTCGGTTTCGCAGGAGCGGGAAATCCTGTTGGTGCCCCACGCCGGTCGCAGCACCAATTTGGCGGCCACGGACCGGGCGGCGCAGTTGCTGGACGAGGCCGGCATCGTTGTGCGCGTGTGCGCCCCGGCCGAGATCCTGCCCGACTTCCCGCACGTCCAACACACCGCGGCGGCAGCTGAAGGCTGCGAGCTGGTGTTGGTTTTGGGTGGGGACGGGACCTTCCTGCGCGCGGCGGACATGGCCCGCGCCGTGGACGTGCCGGTGCTGGGGATCAACTTGGGCCACGTTGGCTTCCTGGCCGAATGGGAGGCCGAGTCCTTGGATAAGGCCATCGAGCGGGTAGTGGCACGCCAGTACCGCATTGAGGATCGGATGACCATCGATGTCACGGTCACCGGCCCCGACGACGAGCTGATCGGCCGCAGTTGGGCCCTCAACGAGGTCAGCATGGAAAACCTCAACCGTTCCGGGGTCCTGGACGCCATCCTGGAGGTCGACGCCCGCCCGGTGATGGCCTTCGGCTGCGACGGCGTGCTGATTTCCACGCCTACCGGCTCCACCGCCTACGCCTTTTCCGCCGGCGGACCGGTGTTGTGGCCGGAGCTCGATGCCATCCTGGTGGTGCCCAACAACGCCCACGCGCTGTTTACCAAGCCGCTGGTCGTTTCCCCGAAATCTACCGTGGCCGTTGAATCCGCCTCCGAAACGTCGGCGGCGTTGGTTAACATGGACGGGTTCCGCGAGATCGCCATGCCACCCGGCTCCCGCGTCGAGGTCGTCCGCGGCGAACGGCCGGTGCGCTGGGTCCGGCTCGACGATCATCCGTTCACGGACCGCCTGGTGTCCAAGTTGCGACTTCCCGTCGAGGGCTGGCGGGGACCGCAGCGCTAAACGCCCCCACGGAAGGAGTCAGTGATAGGCGTGCTAACCGATATCACCATCGAAGATCTGGGTGTCATCCATAAGTCGAGCGCCGAGCTCGCCGATGGCCTGACAGTACTCACCGGTGAGACCGGCGCCGGTAAGACCATGGTGGTCACCGGCCTGCGCCTGCTGGCCGGCGCCCGCGCGGACGCCTCCCGGGTGCGCAGCGGGGCGAAGAAAGCCGTCGTGGAAGGCACCTTTGCTACCTCCTCCCAGCGCGCCGCCGAGATCGTGGAGGAATCCGGTGGACAGCCCGACGACAACAGCGAGTTCATCACCACCCGTACCGTCTGGGCAGCCGGCCGCTCCAAGGCCCACCTAGGCGGGAGGGCCGTTCCGGCCGCCACCTTGGCCGAGTTCACCGGCGAGGTGTTGACCATCCACGGGCAAAACGATCAGCTACGCCTGCTCGCGCCGGAGCAACAGCTGGCGGCCCTGGACCGCTCCGACGAGGCGCTGCCCGGTCTGCGCGAGGCCTATACCGAGAAATTCACCGCCTGGCGCAAGCTGGCCCGCGAACTCAAGCGCAAAACCGAATCCCGCCGCGAGATGGCCCAAGAGGTCGACCGCCTGCAGTTCGCCGTGGACGAGATCGATAAGGTCAGCCCGGCGGAGGGGGAAGACACCGAGCTGGTCGAACAGATCCGGCGCCTCCAGGACGTCGACGCTCTGCGGGACGCGGCGACGACGGCGCTGGCTGGCATCGACGGCCCGGAGGGCATCGAGGGTGCGGGCGGCGCCGCGGCCGGCGAAGGCTACGCCGAGCAGGAGGCTGCCTCCACGCAGCTGGGTGCCGCCGCGGCGGCACTGGCTGCCAGCTCGGATTCTCAGCTGCAGGCGCTGGGCGAGCGGATGCAGGAGATCACCGCCCAGCTGGCGGATATCTCCGGGGAGCTGGGGCTGTTCCTCGGCCAGCTGCCGGCCGACCCCAACCTGTTGGAAAAGTCCCTGGTCCGCCAGCAGGAGCTCAAACAACTCATCCGCAAATACGCGCCGGATATCCAGGGGGTAATCGCCTGGCGGGACGAGGCCGTCGCCAAGCTGGGCACCATGGATGTCTCCAGCGAGGCGCTCGAGGAGCTGAAGAAGGACGTCGCGGCTGCCGAAAAGGAAATGATCGCCGCGGCGGAAGTGCTCACCCGGGAGCGCACGCGCGCGGCGGGGGACTTGGCGGAGGCCGTGACCCAGGAGCTGCGCGGGCTGGCGATGCCCAAGGCGCGCATCGAGGTAGCCGTCCGGCCGGCCAAATACTCGCGCACCGGCGCCGACGAGGTGGAACTGGCGATGGCACCTAACGACGCCGCCGACGCCCGCCCCCTGGCTAGCTCGGCCTCCGGTGGTGAGCTCTCGCGCGTGATGCTCGCCCTCGAGGTGATCCTCTCCGCGGACAACGAGGGCGGAACGATGGTCTTCGACGAGGTGGACGCCGGGGTGGGCGGCCGCGCGGCCGTCGAGATCGGCCGCCGCCTGGCCAAGCTTGCGCGCAACCACCAGGTCATCGTGGTCACCCACCTGCCGCAGGTAGCCGCCTACGCGGACTCCCACCTGCACGTGGCCAAGGAGGTCTCCGACGAGACCGTGACCTCGGGCGTGACCAACCTGGACCGGCAGGAGCGCATTGAGGAACTCGCGCGCATGCTGGCCGGCCTCGACGACACGGCCACCGGCCGCGCCCACGCGGCGGAATTATTTGACAAAGCGCAAGCGGAAGTCGCTTCTTTCCGCGCGCCTTGACCACTTTTGCCCCGGGACAGGGAACAATGCCACACATGAGTTTGTTTTCCCGCAACGACGACCTGCCGGGGCTGCACGGCGCATTGCGCGATTGCACCCCGGGCGGCAAAGGCATGAAGAAGTTCCATGCCGGTGATATTGCCGTTATTAGTGCCGCAGATATTTCCCGCCAGGAGGCCCAGGCCCTGGTGGATATTTCGCCTGCTGCCGTAATCAACCTCAACAAGTTCACCACGGGCGCCATCCCGAATTATGGCCCGCACATGCTGCTCGACGCCGAGGTCGTTCTCCTCGAGGACCTGGGCGAGGCCTTCATGTCGGAGTTCCGCGACGGTAAGAAGGCGCGGATCACCGACGACGGCACCGTCTACCTCGGCGACAAGGCGATCGGCACTGGCAAGCTCGTCGAGCGTGCCGCGGCCGAGGACGAGTTCGCCAACGCCCAGCGCGGCCTCATCGACCACATGGAGGCCTACTTCGGCAACTCCATCGAGTTCATCCACTCCGAGGGCCCGCTGCTTATCGACGGCCTCGGCGTTCCGGACGCGGGATCCGAAATGCAGGGCCGGAAGGTCGTCGTGGTCTCGGACACCGAGGGCCACCGCGGCAAGGTCAAGGACCTGCACAACTTCATCCGCGAATACGAGCCGTACCTCATCGGCGTCGACGCCGCCGCCGACACCCTGGTGGAGCTCGGCTACAAGCCGGATCTCATCGTGGGCAACCCGGCGGGTATCGCCGCCGAGACGCTGCGCTCTGGCGCGCGCGTGATCCTGCCGGCCGAGCCGGACGGGACCGCCGAGGGCTTGGAGCGCATCCAGGACCTGGGCATCGGTGCAATGACCTTCCCGGCGGCCACCCAGTCCGCGACGGACCTGGCTCTGCTGCTGGCCGACTACCACGACGCCCAGATGATCGTGCAGGTCGGCAACGCCGTGGATCTGGATGATGTCTTCGCCGACCGCCCGCACGCCACTCCGGCCGCACTCCTGTCGCGGGTCAAAGCGGGAACCCGCGTGGTGGATGCGGACGCCATCATCAACCTCTACACGGTCAACCGCGGCGGCGGGAGCGCGTGGCTGTGGGCCATCCTGGGCATCCTGGTCGCCCTGGCAGTCATCGTGCTGGTGGTCGGCCTCGGCGGCGACGCCGGCTTTACCGACAACCTCGTCGACACCTGGAATAACCTGGCGCTGACCGTCCAAGGGTGGTTCAAGTGAAAGGCTCTAGCGCAGTTCCCGGCGGCGTCATCGCCGGGCTCGGTTTCGGCGTAGCCGCCGGCGTGGCCCTGGGCGCGCTGGTGCTGGCCCCGTCCATGGATACCTCCCAGGCCGGTGGCGGCAACAATGACAGCAGCGACTACGAGAAGGCCGTCCAGGACAAGGAGATCGCTCGCGCCCAGGCCAATTCTTCCGACTCGGTCGTGCGGGAATTTAGCTCCGAGACCGTGCGCGAGACCCTGAGCGATCGCCCGGTGCTGGTCATCAGCACCCCGGACGCCGCCGACGGCGATCTGCGCGGCCTGCAGTCCCTGCTGCACAGCGCCGGCGCGCCGAAGGCCGGCCACCTCAAGCTGACCGAAGACTTCTTCACCCAGGACAAGGCCGACGAGCTCAAGTCCATCGTGGCCAACACCCTGCCTGCCGGGGCGAAGCTGAGCGAGGACAAGATCTCGCCCGGCACGCACGCCGGCCAGGCCCTGGGGGCGGCCATGCTCATGGACCCGGACGACGCCCAGCCGCTGGCCAGCGTCGATGATCGGGCACAGCTGCTGCAGGCGCTGCGCAAGGCCGGCTTCATCGATTACGAGGACGGCACCATGCGCCCGGCGCAGGCGGTGCTGCTGGTGACCGGCTCCGAGAAGGAAGGCTACGCCACGGAGACGCTGGGCACCTTTGCCGAGGCGCTCGAGGAAGTGGGCGGTAACACCGTCCTGGCCGGCCGCGTGGAGCAGGCCGCCCCGGACGGCGTGATCGGCTCGCTGCGCGGTTCCGACTCGCAGGTGTCCACCGTGGATTCGGTGGACCGCTCCTTCGCCCGGATGGCGGCGGTCCTGGCGATCGCCGAGCAGCTCGACGGCGGACACGGCGCTTATGGCTCCGCGGCCTCGGCGGAAGCCGCCGCGCCGGCCAAACCCGAATCCAACTAGCACGAGAGGGATACCGTGGCCCACGAATTTAAAACGCTCGACTCTGAGCTCCTCCTGGACGCTCCGATCATCGCCGTCCGCAAGGACTTGGTCTCCATGCCGGACGACCACCAGGCCTACCGCGAGGTCGTCGAGCACATGGGCGCGGTCGCCATCGTGGCACTCAACGATAAGGGTCAGGTAGCGCTCATCCGGCAGTACCGCCACTCGGTGGGGCAGCGGCTGTGGGAGATCCCCGCCGGGCTGCTCGACGTCAAGGACGAACCCGCCTTCGACGGCGCCCAGCGGGAGCTGCAGGAAGAAGCCGGCCTCGCCGCCGAGGACTGGGCGGTCCTGGCCGACATCGTGACCTCACCCGGTTTCTGCGAGGAGGCCAGCCGGATCTACCTGGCCCAGAACCTGCGCGAGGTGGAACTGCTGGACGCGGTGGGCGACGAAGAAGCTGACATGGAACGGGCCTGGGTCGACCTGGGGGAGGCCGTCGATATGGTCTTTTCCGGCCAGGTGGTCAACTCCATCGCGGTCGCCGGAATCCTCGCCGCCTTCGCCTACCAGCAGGGCGGGCGTACCCTGCGCGGGGTCGATGCCCCCTTCGAGCTGCGCCCGACTTCGATCGCGGCGCGCCGGCCCGGCCCCGATCTCAAGAAGCTGTGAGTAAGCAGCGGTGAGTGATCACCACAGCCCGCTGCGCGAGGTGGCGGATACCTGGCTCAACCACTTGGCCGTCGAGCGCGGCGCCGCGGGCAATACGCTGAGCAACTATCGCCGAGACGTCAACCGTTACCTGGAATGGCTGGAGCAGGCCGGGGTCAGCGACCTTCGGGAGGTCACCACCAGCCAGGTCGAGGCCTATATGGCGGATCTGCGCCGCGGCTATGCCGGGCACAAGCCGCTGGCCGCCTCCTCGGCCAACCGCGCGCTGGTGGTGGCCCGCGGACTGCACAAATTCGCGGTGACCGAGGGGGAGGTAGCCGTCGATGTGGCCGCGGAGGTCTCGCCGCCGTCGACCGGCACCCACCTTCCCGAGACGCTGTCCGTGGACGAGGTCTCCGCGCTCATCGATGCCGTGCCGCACGGACCGGAAGCCACCGCGCTGGATCTGCGCGACCGCGCGCTGCTGGAGATGCTCTACGGCACCGGCGCGCGCATCTCGGAGCTTATGCGCGTGGACGTGGATGAGGTGTCCGGGGGCGAAGGCATCCTCAAGCTCGAGGGCAAGGGCGGCAAACAGCGCCTAGTGCCGGTGGGCTCGATGGCCCAGGCCGCCGTAGACGCCTACCTAGTGCGCGGGCGCCCGGCTCTGAGCCGCGGACTAAGCCCGGCGGTGTTCTTGAACACCCGCGGCAAGCGCCTGTCGCGCCAATCCGCGTGGGCGGTGATCCAACAGGCCGTGGGGCGGGCCGGGCTGACCAAGAAGATCTCCCCACATACCCTGCGCCACTCCTTTGCCACGCACCTGTTGGAGGGCGGCGCGGACGTGCGCACCGTGCAAGAGCTGCTGGGGCATTCCTCGGTGACGACGACGCAGATCTACACCCACGTCAGCGCGGATTCCCTCCGCGAGGTGTGGCGGACGGCCCACCCGCGCGCGTAAAATCAACCAAATAGCCTTGACTGTGACGGTTGGGTGTCGCCGCGTTACGGTCTAAGGGTAATGTGTTAATTACAAGCGTGTAATTGCTAGTTGCGGTACCGGCGTTGCGTGGCGCGCTAGCTAGTCAAGGAAGCAGGTGTGACTGTGAGCGACGATGGTCTGTTCGATGCCTCTGAGGTCGAAGTGGGCTTGACGGGCCGGCCGGTTCGTGAGCTGCCCGAGCCCGCACCCCTTGATTCCCATGGGCCCGCGACCATCATCTCCATGTGCAACCAGAAGGGCGGGGTCGGCAAGACCACCTCGACCATCAACATGGGGGCGTGCCTCGCGGAGCTCGGCCGCCGCGTGCTCCTCGTGGACCTGGACCCGCAGGGCGCGCTCTCGGCGGGGCTGGGGCTGACCCACGACGAGATTGAAGACACGATCTACGACGTCATGCTGGATAGCCAGACCTCTATCCACTCGGCCATCAAGCACACGGCGGTCGACGGCCTGGATCTCGTGCCCGCCAATATTGACCTGTCCGCGGCGGAAATCCAGTTGGTCAACGAGGTCGGCCGCGAGCACACCTTGGCCCGCGCTTTGCGCCCGGTGCGCCGTGACTACGACTTCATCATCATCGACTGCCAGCCCTCCCTCGGCCTGCTGACCGTCAACGCGCTGGCCTGCTCCCAAGGCGTGATCATCCCGATGGAGTGCGAGTTCTTCTCCCTGCGCGGCCTGGCCCTGCTGACGGACACCGTGGAGAAGGTTTCCGACCGCATCAACTTCGACCTGGAGATCCTGGGCATCCTGGTGACCATGTTCGATCGCCGCACCAAGCACGCCCGTGAGGTCATGTCGCGGGTGGTCGAGTACTTCGGCGACAAGGTCTTCGACACGGTCATCACGCGCACCGTCCGCTTCCCGGAGACCTCCGTGGCCGGCGAGCCGATCACTACCTGGGCACCGAGCTCGCAGGCGGCCTCGCAGTACCACAACCTGGCGCTCGAGGTCATTGAGCGCACCAGCCCGTCGCGTGGCTAAGAACGAAGCCGCGGTAGCCGAGGCGCCGGCGGGGGATCCGGTTCAGCCCGAAATCACCGGCTTCCGGATCGCACTGGATAATTTCGAGGGCCCCTTCGACCTGCTTTTGCAGCTCATCCAGTCCAAAAAGATGGCGGTCACCGACCTCGCGCTATCTGAGGTGACCGACGAATTCGTCGAATACACCCGCGCTCTGGGGGTGGACGCGGACTTGGACGAGACCACGGAATTCCTCGTCGTCGCCGCCACGCTGTTGGATCTCAAGGCCGCGCGCCTGCTTCCGCGCGGGGAGGTCGATGACCTGGAGGATCTAGAGCTTCTCGAATCCCGGGATCTGCTTTTCGCGCGCCTGTTGCAGTACAAGGCCTACAAGCAGGTCGCGGATCAATTCGCGGAGTGGCAGCGCCACGCGCAGCGGCGCTACCCGCGGGCGGTCAGTATGGAAGAGCGCTTCGCGGATCTGCTGCCCCCGGTTCGGCTCGGCCATAGCCCGGCTAGCTTTGCGGAGCTGGCCGCCAGCGTCTTCCGGCCGAAGCCGCCGGAGGAAGTGGGCATCGGGCACGTGCACCAGGTGGCCGTGTCCGTCCCGGAGCAGGCCGGCAAGATCATGGACACGCTCAAGTTGCTGGGCCAGGCCCGGTGGATGAGTTTTTCGGCCCTGACCCGGGACTGCACGGTATCCATGCAGGTGGTCGGCCGGTTCCTGGCGCTGCTCGAGCTGTATAAGGCTAAGGCCGTCGACACCGAGCAGCCGGAGTCGCTCGGTCCGCTCTCGGTGAGCTGGACCGGGCTAGACGTAGACCCCGCCGTGGTTGCCGCGGCCAACTGGGACTAGGCGGCAACAACAGCGGGGTATTAGGGGCGGTATTAAGGACGCTGCTGAATGAACTCGAGCACCTCGGCGGACAGCTGGCGGTCGGCGTAGACGCGCACGTCCGGCTCGTCCGGGTTGTCCTCGGTACCGACACGGCGGCCCTCCCACATCTTCTCCAACCCGAATTTCTCGGCGATGTGCGAGGAGGCCGGGTGGTTGGTGGTCACGCGGATGGTGATCGGGGCGTCCGGGTTGACCCGGCGGGCGGAGTCGATAGCTTGCTTAGTCAGCTCCGTCGCGATGCCCTGGCCCCAGTGCTCCGGCAGGAGGCGGTACTTGATGTCCCAGAAGCCACCGGCGCCGTCGACGTATTCGGCGCCGCCGACGCCCAGGAACTCGCTGGGGCGGTCGCGGAAATAGGCGCTCCACGGGCCGAGCTGGTGCTCGGACCAGGAGTTGCTGGCTACTTCGGTCAGCGCGCGCGTGGTGCGGATGTCCATGTGGCGCGCGTTCGGGCGGTGGGTCCAGATGCGGCTGTCACCGTAGACCTTGTGGGCTTCTTCCACGTTGGCCGTCGACAGCGGGATCAGGAGCAGGCGGTCAGTTCGTGTGATCGTATCCATGACGCCATGTTATTCACGTCACACGTAGTGTCAAGTGTGATTGGGTAAAGGTTAGATAAACTTTCTCCCCGTGCGGCCTGGGGCGCACCGGGCGTCTAGACTGTGGCGCATGGATTTGCCGATGATTTCCCAGCAGCGCTCCCGCCTGGAATCGATCCTGCTGGTGCTGGACGCGCCCGCGCCGGTAGAGCAGCTGGCCGCGGCACTGGGCGAGGAGACCACGGTAGTCAGCGACTTGCTGCGGGAGCTGGCGCAGGAATACGACGCGCGCGGCTCCGGCATCGACGTGCGCGAGACCACCGAAGGCTGGCGTCTATACACCCGCCCCGCCAACGCCGCGGTGGTCGAGCGCTTCGTACTCGACGGCGCGCAGTCCAAGCTGTCCCGGGCCGCGCTGGAGACCCTGGCCGTCGTGGCCTACCGCCAGCCGGTCACTCGCGCCCAAGTCGCCGGCGTGCGCGGCGTCAACGTCGACGGCGTGATGCGCACGCTCACCCTGCGCGGGCTCATCCGGGAGCTACCGGAGGAGGACTTCGAGGGCTCCGCCCACCGCTACGAGACGACCGAACTCTTCCTCGAGCTTTTGGGCATTGACTCTCTTTCCCGCCTGCCCGACCTGGCCCCGCTGCTGCCCGACGTCGACGCCATCGACGAGGAGTACTAGGCCCGCGGCCCGCTCGCGGCGTTTAGCGTGGTCTGCGGGCGCTGGGGTAGCATGGCGGGGTACCTATTCAACTGCATATATCGAAAAGGATGCACCTGTGAATCCACCCGCTCGCCGCGATGGCACACCGGACAAGAAGGAGCGCGTCGACGAGATCATCGTCTCGAACGCAAAACCGGCACGCCATCAGCACGTTTCTAAGAAAGACCGCGCCGCTACCGCGCAATCGGTAGCCGAAGAATTGGGCGCCGACTGGCTGTATGCCGACGAAGACTCCGCGGATTCCGCCGCGCCCGCCCAGCAGGGCGAGCGCCTGCAGAAAGTCCTCGCCAAGGCCGGGGTCGCCTCCCGCCGCCACGCGGAGGTCCTCATTGAGAAGGGCCGCGTCGAAGTCAACGGCAAGAAGATCACCCGCCAGGGTGTGCGCGTGAACCCGAACGTGGACATCATCCGCGTGGACGGCACCCGCGTCAACGTCAACGAGGACATGGAATACTTCGTGCTCAACAAGCCGCGCGGGGTCCATTCCACCATGGCCGACGAGATGGGCCGTCCCTGCGTGGGCGATCTGATCTCCGAACGCGTGGCCGCCGGCCAGCGGCTTTTCCACGTCGGCCGCCTCGACGCCGACACCGAGGGCCTGCTGCTGCTGACCAACGACGGGGAGTTGGCTAACCGCCTGATGCACCCCAAGTACGAGGTGCGCAAGACCTACCTCGCCACGGTGCTGGGCGAGGGCGATAAGAAGCTGGTGCGCGCGCTCAAGGAAGGTATCGAGCTCGACGACGGGGTCGCCAAGGCCGATTTCGTCCAGGTCGTGGACAAGAACCAGGGCTATTCCCTGATACGCCTCGAGCTGCACGAGGGCCGCAAGCACATCGTGCGCCGCATGCTCAAGGCCGCCGGCTACCCGGTCCAGCGCCTGGTCCGCACCAAGATCCACACGGTGCAGCTGGGCGAGCTCAAGCCGGGCAAGATGCGCGCCCTCAACGACAGTGAACTGACCAGCCTGTACAACGAAGTGGGGATGTAGATGTTAAGCAATATGCCCAACGACGGCCTGCTGCTGGCCGTAGACGGCCCGTCCGGCACCGGCAAGTCCAGCACCTGCCGCGAGCTGGCCAAGCGGCTGCAGGCCAAGTACGTCGACACCGGCGCCATGTACCGCGTGGCGACCCTGGCGGTCTTGCGCGACGGCGTGGACCCGGCCGATGCGCCAGCGGTCATCGAGGCCACGAAGGACCTCCCTCTGGAGGTCTCCGACGACCCGGACACGACCGCCGTCTTCCTGGGCGGCGAGGACGTCTCCGGCGAGATCCGCGGCGACGAGGTCACCCGCAACGTCTCGGCGGTCTCGGCCATCCCCGAGGTTCGCGACAACCTGGTAGCCCTGCAGCGCAAGCTGGCCCACCAGGCCCACCGGGCAATCGTGGAGGGCCGCGACATCGGCACCGTCGTGCTGGCGGATGCCCCGGCGAAGACCTACCTGACTGCCAGCGCGCAGGTCCGCGCCCAGCGCCGCCACGACCAAAACCTCGCCGCCGGCCGCGATTCCGACTTCGACGCGGTGCTGGCCGACGTCGAGCGCCGCGACGCCGCGGATTCCTCGCGCGCGACCTCGCCGTTGCGCCCGGCCGACGACGCCGCCGTCATTGATACCTCCGAGCTCACCCTCCCCGAGGTAGTCGAGCGTTTAGTGCAGCTAGTAGAGGAGTCCCGTAATGACTCATAACCCCAACGACAACGACACTGAGTTTTTCTACCCGCATGGGCAGACCCCGGACGCCCAGCCGGCCGAGGACGGCCTCGAGCGCGACCCCCACGAGGGCTGGGCGGCGGCCGACTTCGACGCCGAGGACTTCGACTACGAATTCGACGACTCCGAGTTCGGTGACGCCGACTATGGCGAGGACGAGGACCCGGAGACCCCGCTAACGGAAGAGGAATGGGCCGAGATCGAGGCCGCCTACGGGATGGGCGGCCAGCAGTACGACTCGGAGGCCCTGTGCACCGTGGCCATCGTCGGCCGCCCGAACGTGGGCAAGTCCTCGCTGGTCAACCGCTTCCTGGGCCGGCGCGAGGCCGTCGTCGAGGACCACCCGGGCGTGACCCGCGACCGCGTGTCTTATATCGGCGACTGGAACGGCCAGCGCTTCCTTGTCCAGGACACGGGCGGCTGGGATCCCAACGTGAAGGGCATCCACGCGGCCATCGCCCGCCAGGCCGAGGTCGCCATGGAAACCGCCGACGTCATCGTCTTCGTGGTCGACACCAAGGTCGGCATCACGGAGACCGACTCGGTCATGGCGCGGCGCCTGCAGAAGTCCGAGGTCCCCGTCATCCTGGTGGCCAACAAGTTCGACTCGGACAACCAGTACGCCGACGTCGCGGAGTTCTACGGCCTGGGCCTGGGCGATCCGTGGCCGGTTTCGGCCCAGCACGGCCGGGGTGGCGCGGACGTGCTCGACGAGGTCCTGCGCCTGTTCCCGGAGACCCCGCGCTCGCACTCGATTACCGCCGGCCCGCGCCGCGTGGCGCTGGTGGGCAAGCCGAACGTGGGCAAGTCCTCGCTGCTGAATAAGTTCACGGGTGAGAACCGCGCGGTCGTCGACAACGTCGCGGGTACTACCGTGGACCCAGTCGACTCCCTGGTCCAGCTGGACCAGCAGCTGTGGCGGTTTATCGATACCGCCGGCCTGCGCAAGAAGGTCAAAAACGCCCAGGGGCATGAGTACTACGCCTCCCTGCGCACCCGCGGCATTATCGACGCGGCCGAGGTCTGCGTCATGCTCATCGATGCCTCGGAGGAGATCTCCGAGCAGGATCAGCGCGTGCTCAACATGGTCCTCGAGGCCGGTAAGGCCCTGGTCATCGCCTTCAACAAGTGGGATCTGATGGACGAGGACCGCCGCTACTACCTGGATCGGGAAATCGACCAGCAGCTGGCGCACCTTCCGTGGGTCACCCGCATCAACATCTCCGCGGAAACCGGGCGCGCGCTCCAGAAGCTAGAGCCGGCCATGATCGAGGCCCTGGAGAGCTGGGACCAGCGCGTGACCACCGGCCAGCTGAACAACTGGATGCGCGAGGCGATCGCGGCCAACCCGCCGCCGATGAAGAACAACCGCCTGCCGCGCGTGCTCTTCTCCACCCAGGCCTCGACCCAGCCGCCGACCATCGTGCTCTTTACCACCGGCTTCCTGGATGCCGGCTACCGCCGCTACCTGGAGCGGAAGTTCCGCGAGCGATTCGGCTTCCATGGCACCCCGGTCCGAATTGCGGTGCGCGTACGCGAGCGCCGCAAGAAGCGCTAGGCACGACGCAGCAGGAAGGCGTCGGTGCGGTAGCGCAGCTGCACCGCGTCCTCGTCGCGCAACCCGGTGTGCTCCCGCAGGTACCAGTTGAGGTTGTGCGTCATCCGCTGGTGGATTTTTTCCCCATTGCGCAGCCAGTAGGCCCGGGTGTGCATGAGCTGGTGTAGCTGCGGCGGAAAGAGCTCCTGGTAAAACGTCGTGCGCAACTCGCGCTCGATGACCCAGGGCGCGGCCAGGGTCGGCAGAAATCCCGGCTTCTGGACGTCGCCGCTGTGCATAATGCGGGCGAGCCGCAGCAGCCACGGATCGTCGGTGACGTCCAGGGTGTTCCACACCAGCAACACGTGACCGCCGGGCCGGACGATCCGGTCGAATTCCGCGCAGGCGGCCGGCACGTCCACCCAGTGCCAGGTCTGCGCCGCCGCGACGGCGTCCACGCTTGCCTCCGGCAGGGCAGTGGCCTCGGCCTTGGCACGCCACGTAGGGACGGCGAGGCGCTTATTGAGCACCCGCGCCATGTCGGCGGAAGGATCGACGGCCCAGACGCGCTCCACGCCCGGCACCGCCGCCAGCAGCTGGGTCAGCTTCCCCGTGCCGGCTCCGACATCGACAACGGTGGAGTGGCCGGCCAGCAGCTGCGCGACCTCAGTCGGATAAGACGGACGCACGTCGTGGTAGGTGCCGGCGCCGTGCCCGAAGGCCCGGGCCGTGGCCGTGCGGTGGGCGGCCCCACGGAACTCGGGGCCTTCTTTTTCCGAGGGGCGGCGGTACGACGGGAAATTGCGCGGGTCAGGCTGAGTGGACATCGCTAATAAACTTACCTGTTTCTCAACTTCCCTTATAGAATGGATGCCTATGTCTAGTCTCCCAGCTCCCGGCGACCAGCGTTGGCTGTTGAAGACTGTCTTCTCGCAGAAGCGGCGCACTATCCCGGCCGCGGTGCTGATGGCCGTGACCTTCGTGTGCAACGGACTGACCCCGGTGGTCATCGGCAAGGCCGTCGACGACGCCATCGCCCGCAGCTCGCTGATCGCCCTTGGGGTCTGGATCGCGGTGCTGGTCGGGCTCTTCGCCGTGAATGCGGCGGCGAGCTGGACCTCGCGGGGCCTGTTTAACTGGGCGATGTTGCTCATCGCGCACGAGCTGCGCATGGCGGTCACGGACCGGATCACCCACCCGCGGGGCATCGGCGGCCGCCGCCGCACTGCCGGCGAGCTGCTGTCTATCGCCTCGACGGACACCCAGCGGGTAGCGAATGCGGTGTTCATGACGGTCTTTCCCGTCGCCGAAATCGTCTCCATCATCTACGTGGCCATCATGGTGGGGGTCATCTACCTCCCGCTGGGCCTGGCCGTCCTTTTGGGAGGGCCGATTATCGTCTGGTGCTCGCTGACGGCGGCGCGCCCGCTGCGCAAGCGCTCCAGCGTCCGCCAGGCCGCCCTGGCCCAGGCGGCCGCCACGGCCACCGACGTGGTGGAGGGGCTGCGCATCATCAAGGGCATCGGCGCGGTGGATCCAGTCCGGCGCCGCTACGCGGAGGCCTCCGATAACGCCTACGACAAGACCATCTACGCCAATGCCGCCCAGTCGCGCCTGAACGCGGTGACCAACGGCATCGGCAGCCTCTACGTCATCGTCGTCGGCTGCGTGGCCGGCTGGCTGGCGCTGCAGGGGCATGTCAGCGTGGGTGAGCTCATCACCATCATCGGTTTGACCCAGTTCATCATCACCCCGATGACCATGCTGGGCCGCAATATCGCCTCGCGCTGGGCCGCCGCCCAGGCCAGCGGATCACGGATCGTCGACCTCCTAAGCCAGCCCGCGGAATTCTCCGCCGCCGACACCGCGGAACTGCCGGCGCTGAGCCCGGGCATCCACGTGGTGACCGGTGAGGTCCCGGACTACCTGGTCCGGCTGCCGCGCGAGCGCTACCTGGTCGCACCGCACCAGGCCGATATCTTCGACGGCACCGTGCGCACCAATGTTTCCGGAGACGACGAGGCCGCCGCCCGGGCCCTGTGGGTGGCCGCGGCCGAGGAGATTCCCGGTGGCATGGACCGCGCGGTGGGCGAGAACGGCGGACACCTGTCCGGAGGCCAGCGCCAACGCGTGGCCCTGGCCCGCGCCATCGCGGCGGACCCAGAAGTCCTCGTGCTTATCGAGCCGACCTCGGCGGTGGACTCGGTCACCGAGGCCACGATCGTCGAGCGCGTTGCCGCCGCCCGCGCCGGCAAACCGACGGTGGTCTACACGTCCTCACCAGCCTGGCTGGCCCAGGAGGTGAGCGCCTAATGCAGTTCCCGAACGCCACGTGTCCGCAGGTACGCCGCTGCGTGACCGAAAACGTGAAGGCCATCCCCGGGGCGGGCTGGCGGCTGATCCTGGCGCTGGTGGTCTTAAGCGCCGGCGCGGCCGCCAATATCCTCATCCCCATCTGGCTGGGCCGGATCGTCGACGTCGTCATCGCCGGCCAGCCGGAGCGCCTAGGCCAGCTGGCCGCGCAGTTGCTGTGCGCGGCGGTTGCCGCCGCCGTGCTGGCGGCGCTGGGCTTTTACCTCATTTCGCGGGTCACGGAAAAGATCATCGCGCAGCTGCGCCTGCAAATGGTCTCCACGGCCGTCGGCCTGCCCACCCACCGGGTCGAGGAGGCCGGCACGGGGGACCTGGTCTCACGTTCTACCGACGACGTTGCTGAGCTATCTGCTGCCGTCACGGAAACCGCGCCGGTGCTCAGTAACTCCGCCTTTTCCATCGTCGCCACCGCCATCGCCCTAGTGACCCTGGACTGGCAGTTCCTCCTGGTCGTCGCCTGCGCCGCCCCGCTGTACTTCTTCGCCGCGCGGGCCTACCTTCGGGTCGCGCCCGGCCGCTACGTGGCCGAGCGCGAGTCCATGGCGACCCGCGCCCGTCGCGTCCTCGAGGTCATCCGCGGCAGCGCGACCGTGCGGGCCTTCCGCCTGGAAGACAAGATGCACGACAAGGTAGGGCAGGCCTCCTGGCAGGTCGTCGAGCGCGGCTATAAGGCCCGCCGCACGATGATCACCCTGCAGTTCTGGATGACCATGGTCGAGCTGGTCATGCTCTGCGCGGGGCTTATCGCCGGCTACCTAGCCACCCAGTCCGCCGGCCTCAGCGTCGGCGCGGTCACCGCCGCCATGCTGATGCTCATCCGCCTGCGCGGCCCGTTGCTGGGGCTCATGCGCATTCTGGACACCGTCCAGTCCGGATACGCCTCCCTGTCACGCATCGTGGGCGTGGTCATCGATCCGCCGCGGCCGGTGACCGCCGCGGGCGCACCAAGCAGCCGCGGCGAGGTCAAGATGGATAGCGTGAGCTTCGGCTACGGCGACGGCTGGGCGGTTAAAGACGTCAGCCTGCGCGTGCAGCCGGGACAGAAGATCGCCCTAGTGGGCGCCTCCGGCGCGGGCAAGACGACCGTGGCCGCCCTGGTCGCGGGCCTGCGCGTCCCGGACGCCGGCAGCGTCACCGTCGACGGGGTAGAGGTCTCCGCGCTGTCGGACCGCGAGCGCGTGGCCCGGCTGGCGCTGATCTCCCAGGAGGTCCACGTCTTCTCCGGCACGCTGCGCGACGACCTGGCGCTGGCGGCGCCTGAGGCCAGCGATGCCGAGATGCAGGCCGCGCTTGACCGCGTCGGTTTCCCCGAGCTGGTGGACGGCCTCGATACTCAGGTCGGCGCTCGCGGGCAACAACTGGACCCGGTCGCGGCGCAGCAACTCGCCCTGGCTAGGATCCTTTTGTTAGATCCAAAGGTGGTTATCATGGACGAGGCAACCGCGGAGGCCGGCACCTCGGGCGCGGCGGTGCTCACCGACGCGGCCCAGGCGGTCACGCAATCCCGATCCGCGCTCGTCGTCGCCCACCGCCTCGATCAGGCCTGCGATGCCGACGAGATTCTCGTCATGGATGGCGGCCGGATCATCGAACGGGGCAGCCACTCGCAACTAGTCGCCCGCGGTGGGCAATACGCCCGCCTGTGGGCCGCATGGAAGAAAGGCCGGGATAAAGCGCAGTGAAACCCATCCTCCGCTCAGTAGCAGCGGTGACCGCCGGTGCCGCCTTGTTGGCCGGGTGCTCGACCGAAGGCACCCCGGACGAGGAGGCGCCCGCTACCAGCTCCCGGGCGTTTAGCGACCTGGGTATCCCGCGTTCAGCGCCGCTGGACGGGCCGGAACCCGGTAGCTTCAAGGAGATCAACCTGCCCTCGGGGCGGACCTACGTCCTCGCGGTGCCGGAAGACTACGACCCGGGCAAGAAATGGCCGCTGTTGATGTCCTTCCACGGTTGGAAAGAATCCAGCTGGAATAACTTTAAGTACACCGATTTCCGGTACGCGGAGGCCATATCCGTCTACCCGCAGGGCAAGAACGGCGCGTGGTCTCCGGCCCCTTACGCGGACACGAAGGGGACGGAGGACATCGCCTTCGTCGAGGAGATCCTCGACACCCTGCGCGCCACCTACACCATCGACGACGAGCGGATCTACGCTACCGGCATGTCCAACGGCGGCGGCTTCGTGGCGTATCTCGCCTGCCAGATGTCCGGGACCTTTAAGTCCATCGCCAGTATCTCGGCCGCCTATTACGAGGCGATCCACAAGGACTGCGCCGACGACCCCGTAGGGCGCTTGGACCTGCACGGCACCAACGATCCCGTGGTCAAGTACTACGGCGGCAAGCGCCACGGCACCCGCTACAACTCGGTGGCGGATGTCCTGGCCCACGACGAGGAGCGCAACCGCTGCAGCTCCCGCATCCGGACCGAGCGCCTTGCCAACTCGGCCCTGTTGCAGACCTGGAGCGGCTGTGAGGAACCGCTGCAGCACATCCGCATCGGCGGCGGCAAGCACGTCTGGCCCGGCGGCGCCTACGACAAGGACGCCAAGGTGGGCAAGGGCTTTGCCACCGACAAGGTGCTCGACTTCTTCGGCATCCCCGGCCGCCCCGAGGGCACGCGGGAGACCTAAGCGCCCCAAAGCCCGCGACGCCACGCAGAGTCGCACAGGGCGCGCATCGATCGCTAAAGGGCCCTAGGCGAACCTAGGGCCCTTTGGTTTTTCGCAGCGCAGTCTTCTTGCCCACGCGGTGACAGCGAAGCTCTGTCTTAGGGGAGAGGGGCTGTTTTAGGTGAACAGGCCCCAGACCGCGGCGGAGATGGTGATGATACCGAGGACCACCACGAACCAGTTGGTCCAGCGGCCGCGGAAGCGCTTGAGGGCGTCGATGCGGTAGATGGCCCAGATGGGCATCAGGTAGAGGATAGCCGCGATGAACGGGCCGCCGATGCTCTCGATAAGGCCCAGGATGTCCGGGTTCAGCACGGCCGCAATCCACGTGGTGACGAAAATGAGCGCGTAAGCGATGTTGGTGATTTGCTGGTGCGTGGTGCGCTCGGCCAGGGACGGCGAGATCTTCTTGAGGATGTAGCGCGCGCCCTCCGTCGTACCCAGCACGTGGCCGAAGTAGGAGGAAATAATCGCGAGGATGGCGATGACCGGGGAGAGGTAGGCCAGCACCGGCACACCGGAGATATTCGCCAGGTAGGACAGCACCGGGATGTTCTGCTCGCGGGCCTCCTGCAGGCCGTCGGCGCCCAGGGCCAGGGTGCAGGACCAGACGAAGAACATGGTGAACACGGTCAGCATCAGGGCAGTGGCCAGCAGGACCTTGGAGGCGTTCTCGTGGGACTTGATGCCCCACTGACGCTGCATGGCCAGGGAGAACTGGGAAATGGCCGGGGAGTGGTTAAAGGAGAAAACCAGCACCGGCAGAATCATGATGATGCCGCCGATAAGCGCCAGCGAGTTGCCGGAGTCGACCTCCATGAAGCTTTGCAGGTCCCACTGCGGAATGAGGTAAATCGACACGCCCGCCAGGCACAGGATGAGCGGGTAGACGATGAACTGGGTCAGGTACAGCATGAGCTTCTCGGAGAAGGCGAAGACCAGGGTCATCGCGCCAATGAGAAGGAAGGACAGCAGCACGCGGTTGATCTGCGGCCCGTTGAACTGGTTGACGATGAACGAGTCCACCGTGTTGGTAATGGATACGCCGTAGATCAGCACGATCGGGTAGATCGCGAAGAAATACAGCACGGAAATAACCAGCCCGATCTTCTTGCCGAAGTAGTCCGTGACGACGACCGTGATGTCCTCGCCTTGGCGCGGGGAGACGCACATGATGCGGGCGAGCGCGCGGTGGGACAGGTAGGTCATGGGTGCGATGAGGATGGTCGCAATCAGCAGTGGCCAGAAGCCGAAGCTGCCCGCGTTAATCGGCAGGAAGAGGATGCCCGCGCCTACGGCGGTGCCGAAGAGCGAAAAAGCCCAGCTAGTGTTGACGGTCCGGCCGGATGCCTGGGCCGGGGCAGAAGAGGTCATGAATAGATCTCCTTGTAGGGGAGGTAAAACGGTGCAAAACGACATCAGCAGCGTAGGAGCCAATACCTTGGGAATTACGCTAACACTTGGGAATGGGCGTGTTTGGTCTTTGGAAACAGAAGGAAACTCACCCCTCAATTTGGGGGTAAATAATGTCAAGCTTTCCGAGTTCGGCAACCGCCCGTAGCCAGGGCTACACCCGAGGGTTAGGTGCAATTTCGGGCCGACAGTTATGAATTTGTTGCGGCGCACGGTGGGCGAGAGCCAAAGAAGTCTGTACGATCGGTAGCGGCCGGTCAAACGGTCCAGATAAGTGAAAATTTAAGCAGTCGAGATACTCGAAACTATTAGGAGTAAATACAATGGGTTTTATGGACAAGGCTAAGGACGCACTGAACTCTGACAAGGGCAAGGAAGCTACCTCCCAGGGCCTGAACAAGGCAGAGGACTTCGCCAAGGACAAGCTGGGCGAGGACAAGTCCGACCAGATCTCCGACGTCCGCGGCAAGGTCGAGGATCGCCTGGGCACCGGCAACGACGAGCAGAAGGGTGAGGACGAGAAGTAAATCGTCTCGCTCAACAACCGCCGTGGCAACGTGGTTCCGCGGCGGTTTTTCATGCGCAGCCGACATGTTAACTATGTTACTTTTTGCTAACTACTGGGTGGACCCGTGGATTTAACCGCTAGGCTAGAGCTTGTGGCTATGTCTCAGGATTCATCCGAAGTCGCAGCCTTATCGAAGACCGCTATTGTCCGACAGGCGCTGCGAATCACCGCGCACCTCGGCGAAGCTCAGCTCTCGCTCGAGCGAGCGGCCTCCTACGCGGGCGTGGATCCTGCCACGGCGCAAGCGATCTTCCAGGACACCCCGGGGCTCATTCGCGAGCTCAACGACCACCTCAACTCGCGCCTGCGCGCCCTGTGCACGGAAGAGGACGCGCGGTTGCCAGAAGGAGCGTGCGCGGTCGAGCGACTGCGGGCGAACATGAACTCCTATTTCCATTTCGGCCAAGAAGAGCCCGCCGGTTTCGCCGCGTTTATCGCCCTGCGCTGGGACGGCGAGCCGGCCATCCAGTTCGAGGAGAGCCCGAACCAGGCCGAGTGGCAGTGGTCCTACGCCGAGATGCTTCGGCGCACCCGCGCGGTATTGGTCGAATACGGCGCGCCCCGCAGCGTCGACTTGTTGAACCGCTATTCTCTGACGGCGCTGGCTGTCGTCCATGGGGCTTCCCACATGTGTGTCTTTGGCGCCGCGCGGCACCTGGCCCCGGCCGGACGCCGGCACACGATGACGCGGGTTTTCGATGTTTTCATCACCGGGCTGGAATACGAGCTCGACGGCCACACGCAGTGCTGCATCGAACCGGTTAATTTCCGTCCCTCCCAAGCTTTTTCCCCGGTGCCACCGGCCCGCCAGTTGCCGCGATCGACCGACCAGGAAAGGACTGTAGCGCTTTACCGCGGCGGGGTCGAACTGTTGGCGGCGTCCACCACGTTTGACGTCTCCATCGAAGAGGCCGCCGAACAGGCGGGTCTCGATCCGGCCGAGGCGCGCCGGCTCGTCGACGGCGACAACCGCTTCGACGCCCAGATCGAACGCTTCCTGGACCACCAGTGCCGCGAGGCAACAGAGGTATTCCTGAGCAATCTCCGCGCGGACGCCAGCCCCTTCAACCGCATCAAAGCCCTGGGCGCCGGCTACTTGGGCCTTCGCGCTGTCGGACCCGGCCGGTTTCCTGGCCATGTCGTGTATCGGCTCCGGCTCCATCATCCCGTCCACCTTCGGGCTGGATGGGAAGGCCGAAAGGCTAGGTCCCACGCTGCGCTTCCTCGTGGAGCAGGTGCGCGACGCCATGCAGGACCACCCCGAAGCGAGAAATACCTGGGCGCTCTACACCTATTCCATGGCGCTGTGGTGCGCGGCCCACGGCATGGCGCACCAGTTCTCGGTCGGTTCCTTCCGGCACTTATCGCTGGAAGAAAAGCTGCGTTCCTCCAGCCACATCATGGATCTGGCGCTCATCGGCGTGGCTAAATCCATCGGCCTCGAAATCCCCGCAACCGCGTGCCATCGGCACGACTAAGAGGGCGCTAACCCGCCGGCCAGAGGGTGCCCACGCGGCTGGTCTGCACGCAGACGGGATCCGCTCCCTCCGGCAGGTCGACCGTGAGCTCGGTCCCGCCGCCAGTGACCTGAACAAAGACTTGGTGGAGCCCGGCGCGCAGCGGCACCTCGGTTCGCTCGCCGCCTAGCGACATCCCCGCGGTGGCCTCCTTGCCGGCCAGGTAGTTCAGCTCCACGACCCACTCGCGGTCCAGCAAGGGTCCGTCCAAGTCCATCGTCAGCTCATGCCCAGAACCCAGCTCCTGCCCGCACTGCTCAATGCCGGCGTGCCCGGCCCCTGGGGCGGGGCCGGGCGTGGTGTTGCGGGCGGGATGGAAATCGGCCGGGACAATATGGCCGTCGCCGCCGACGACACCTGGCTGCTCAGTCCACGCCGCGATGTTTGCACCGGGCAGGATCCTGCTCAGACGGTTGTGCGGGTAGGCGACCGGCAGCAGGACCTGGGTGTCGACCTCTTGGTCGAGCTGCGGGCTGTCACGTCCCGCCAATTCCTGTTCCAGACTGGCGAAGTACTCGCGCGCGGGCTGCTGCGACCACGCCGCCGAATAGGTCAGGGTGCTGGCCACACTCAGGCAGGCCGCGACCGCCCCCAAGGCCAGGAGCATTCTTCCCAGCCCAGTAGCAATCCGCAACCCGGGGAAGGCTAGCGCGGCGGCGATGACGAGGAGGACGCTGGCCTCCGAGAAATGCCGCAGCGTCTGCACGATTTCCAGGGCGGTGTCCTGCCCGCCGCGCCCCAGGCTCACTGCGGCTAGGCAGGCCCCGACGTAGCCGCCGCACAGCAGAAAACCGATAAGGCCGCGGCGGCTGCGGGTGCTAAGCGCCAGGATGATTGCTGCCGCGAGTGCCCCGAGGACAACCATGGCGACCGTGGGAGACGCAAAGGGCGGGCCCGGGTGCCACCTGTCCCAGGACAGGGGCCCACCGGCCGCGGCCGGCAGGAAACCGCGCAAGAAACCGTGCTGCAGGGTCTCTACCAACCCGAGGCTATCGGTGCGGGGGAAGTCCACGCGTAGGGCGTAGACGGCGGCCCAGGCTACGCCGACGCCCAGCGAGGGAAGAATACTGCGCCGGCACCCCAGGAGGAACCAGAAGGCCGCGAGGAAGGGGAGGGCCAGTAGCATGCGCTCGCTGAACAAACAGCCGACCAACACACAGAGTGCCGCGGCCCAGCCGGGCGCCCACGCCGGCCGGCGGCTGTGATCCCCGCCCGCGCGAGCACCGCCGAGCACGCACGCGGTCGCGGCGGCCATCGCCGCTTGCAGCGGGAGGAGGTTGATCGCCGCGGACAGCCAGCTCGTGGCCGGCAGGTTGAGCGGGCACAGGCAATAGAGGACGAAGGCGAGCAAGACCGGCCACCCGCCACGCAAGCGATGGACGAGGTAGCCCACCGCGCCGAGGACCGCGGCGTTGAGCAACCCCAGGACGCAGAGCGCGGCCACCCAATTGAGATCGCCGGCCGCGGCCACCAGCCGCATAATCCCGCGGGCGCCCGGCATCAGGTGCCCGTCGTGGGGCGCAAAAAGGCCGGCCTCCGGAGCCTGCGCCAGGAGGATGAAATCGTCCCAATAGAACCAACCGCGGGCGGCAACGGCCATGCGCACGATCCATCCCAGGATCCCGATGCTCAAAAGAGCCCAGAGCTGGTGGCGGCTGGTACGCATAATGACGGTCATTCTAACCGGCTGCTGTGCTGCCGCCCCGGAACGTGGCCGTCCAGCGGGCAGGAAACTGAGTCAATAATCCCGGCCGACATGACAAAGGCCCGTGCGAAAGCACGGGCCTTTGTGGTGTTTGTCGGACTAACAGGATTTGAACCTGCGACCCCTACACCCCCAGTGTAGTGCGCTACCAAACTGCGCCATAGTCCGCCGTTGCTTGTTGCAACGTTGACTAAGGTTACAACAGTGTCATTGCGCTAGTCGAATCGCCTGCACATCCGGGGTGGGCGCTGGGCAAGCTCGCGGGCCTAGTTACCGCTGGAGTATATCCAGCGCCCGTTCTGGCGGCTAAAGCTGGAGCGTTCGCGCTGCTTGCCGGTGGCCGCGCCCTTGTAGAAAGCCTCGAATTCGACGACCCCGTGATCGTCCAAGGGACCGCCGGCCACGGTGTCCAGAATGTCCAGCCGATAGAAGCGGATGGAATCATCGGCGAGGTTGAGTTCGCTGGGGCGGGTGAAAGGATCCCAGGTGGCCAGCAGGTAATCCTCGTTGCCGGTGACGAAGGCGCTAAACCTAGATCGCATGAGGGTCTCCGCGGTCGGCGCCGGCTTACCAGCGTGGTACTGCCCGCAGCATTCGCCGAAAGTCAGCCCGGTGCCGCAGGGGCAGCGGGCGTCGTCGGCTAGGGGACGGTGAAGGCTCACTTGTCCTCATCCACCAATCGGGCGTTGCCGATGAGTTTAAGGATCTCCGCCTGGCGGGCGGCGGCCAGCAGCGCCTTCTCCTGGCCGGCGTCCAAGTCGCCGAGAAGCTTGATGGAGCGGGTGAAGGTCGCCCCCTCGCCCTGGGTGACGGTCACGTGGACATCGTCGAGCTTCATGCCGCGGGCCGCGGCCTTGATGGCCTGGGCTGTGCCGGCGGCGACGGCGGACATCAGCAGGCCCTCCGGGGTAAAGCCCTGGCCCTTGCCGCCGTCGGCCTTGAGACGGTCGGAGGTCACGGAGCGCTCGTTGTGGCGCACGATCACGCCCATCTTCGTGCCGTAGGCCAGGTGTGCTTCGGCGGCATCGGCGGCCACGACTGGAGGCTGGTTATCCGGCACGATGAACTGTTCTGCCCACGCGCCGATGAGATCGGCGGCGCGCTGGGCGGCCCCCTGCTTGGTGATGAGGTGGTCGGCCTTGTCGAGGGCAACCAGGGACTTCGGGTAGCGGGTCACGCGGAAGATGTTCTGGGCGTTGTCGATGCCGACGGTCTGGTCGATGGGCGAGTGCAGCACCATGAGCGGCTTGCGCAGCTTGCTCAGGTAGTCGACCGGATTGGTCTCCGCGAGGTCCTCGAGGAAGCCGCGGGAGATCGTCAGCGTGCGCCCGCCCAGCACGACGTCGACGGCCCCGTTGGCGTCGACCTCACCGATCTTGTCGGCATAGTGGAGGACCGAGTGGGCGGGATCGAAAGGCGCGCCGATGGTGGCGACGGCGCGCAGGGACGGGATACCGGTGGCGGCAGCCGCCAGGGAGGCCGCCCCGCCGAGGGAGTGGCCCATGAGCAGTTGCGGGGCGTGGTAGTTTTCCGCCAACCATTCCGCCGCGGCCTGGATATCGGCGACGTTCTGGTGGAACGTGGTATCCGCGAAAGCGCCTTCCGACTGGCCTAGGCCGGGGAAATCGAAGCGCAGGGTGGCGATTCCGAAGTCGGTGAGCTTCTTGGAGGTGCGGGACGCGCCCGGGGTGTGGCGCGAGCCGGCGAAGCAATGGGCAAAGATGGCGAAGGCTTCCGGCGGGGTGTCGGGGAAGTCTATAGTCCCGGCCATCTTCAGGCCGGTGGACGACGGTAAGGTGACGTTCACTGATTGCATGCCTATAAGGATAACGAGGCGACTGCGCACGAGCTACTGCGGGTTTATTAGAGTTGAAGGGACCGACGTTCGAGGAGGATGCCACAAGACCATGGGCGCATTTGATTGGTTCTGGAAAGCGATGGGCGCGCAGTCTGAGCGCAACGATAAAAAGTCGAAGGCGGTAGTAACGAGCGCGGAAGATTCCGTCGCCTCGCTGCGCGAGCTGGACGACGCGGCGGTGGCACAGGCCGGCCGCGACGCCATCCGCGGTGGGGAAGTAGCCGACAAGCCGGCCTTCCTGGCCGCGCTTGCCGTAGCCGCCGAGCGCCGCCTGGGCATGTCTCCTTTTAACGTCCAGTCCCAGGCCGTGCTGCGCCTGCTGGAAGGCGACGTCATCCAGATGGCCACCGGCGAGGGCAAGACCCTGGTGGGTGCCATGGCCGCCACCGGCTTCGCGCTGACCGGCAAGCGCGTGCACGTGGTCACCGTGAACAACTACCTGGCCGGCCGCGACGCCGAGTGGATGCGCCCGCTCGTCGAGTTCTTCGGCCTTTCGGTGGCGCCGGTGACCGAGAAGATGACCTCTGACGAGCGCCGCGCCGCCTATCGCAGCGACGTCATTTATGCCCCGGTCAATGAGCTCGGCTTCGACGTGCTGCGCGACAACCAGATCACCGAACGCGAGCAGACGGTCCAGGCCCGCCCGGACGTCGCGCTCGTGGACGAGGCGGACTCCGTGCTGGTCGACGAGGCCCTGGTCCCGCTGGTGCTGGCCGGTTCCGAGCCGGGGCAGGCCCCGACCGGGCAGATCACCGACGTGGTCGGGCACCTGACCGAGAACAAGGACTATATCGTCGCTGAGGACGGCCGCACGGTCTCCCTGACCGACGAAGGGGCCCAGCGCGTCGAGAAAGCCCTGGGGATCGACTCGCTGTATTCGGAAGACAACATCGGCACCATCCTGGTCAAGGTCAACCTGGCGCTGCACGCCAAGGCGCTGCTCATCCGCGACATCCACTACCTGGTGGCCGACGGGCAGCTGCAGCTTATCGATGCCTCCCGCGGCCGCGTCGCCGATCTCCAGCGGTGGCCGGACGGCCTGCAGGCCGCGGTCGAGGCCAAGGAGGGCCTCGAGGTCTCCGAGGGCGGGCGCATCCTCGACACCATCACGCTGCAGGAGCTCATGCGTCGCTACCCGACGGTCTGCGGCATGACCGGCACGGCGGTCGAGGCCACCGACCAGCTGCGGCAGTTCTACGACCTGCGGGTCTCGGTCATCGACCGGAACAAGCCGTTGATCCGGGAGGACGAGCCCGATCGCATCTACTCGACCATCGCGGAAAAGAACCGCGCCATCGTCGGCGAAATCCAGCGCCTCCACTCCGCCGGCCAGCCGATCCTGGTCGGCACCCACGACGTCGCCGAATCGGAGGCGCTCGCCGCGGCCTTGGAGGAGCTGGGCATCCCGGTCAACGTCCTCAACGCGAAGAACGACGCGGAGGAAGCCCGGATCATCGCCGAGGCCGGCGAACGCGGCCGGGTGACCGTGTCCACCCAGATGGCCGGGCGCGGTACGGATATCCGCCTGGGCGGGGCGGACGAGGCCGACCACGACGCGGTCAGCGAGCTGGGTGGCCTAGCCGTCATCGGCACCTCGCGGCACCGCAGCTCCCGCCTGGACAACCAGCTGCGCGGCCGCGCCGGCCGCCAAGGAGACCCGGGCCGCAGCGTCATCTTCGTCTCGCTCGAGGACGACGTGGTCCGCCAGGGCGGCGAGGACGAGTCCTTGTCGGCCCGCCCGGATGCGGACGGACGCATCGAGTCCAAGCGGGTACGCGATTTCGTGGCCCACTGCCAGCGCGTGACCGAGGCGCAGCTGCTAGAAATCCACGCCCAGACCTGGAAGTACAACCAGCTGCTGGCCGACCAGCGCATCATCATCGACGAGCGCCGCGCAAAGTTGCTGGACACCCCGCAGGCCTGGGAGGAGCTTGCCCAGCGGGCGCCGGAACGGGCCGCGGAGCTTTCCGAGGCCGGCGTGAGCGAGGCGGCTCGCGTGCGGGCGGCCCGGGAGATCATGCTCTACCACCTGGATCTCGGCTGGGCGGACCACCTGGAGCACCTCGACGACGTGCGCGAGTCGATCCACCTGCGCGCGATTGCCCGCGAGACGCCCATCGATGAGTACCACCGCATCGCCGTGCGGGAATTCAAGGACCTCGCGCAGCGGGCTGTCGAGCAGGCAGTCGAGACATTCCGCACAGTCCCGGTCGACGAGGCCGGGGCGCACCTAGCGGACGCGGGTCTGGCACGCCCGAGTGCCACCTGGACATATATGGTCTCGGATAACCCCCTCGCGGGGGCAGGCAACTCCGCCTTGAGCAGCATAGGTAATCTGTTTAGGTAGAAGGCCGCTCGCGCGCCGCGCGAAGTCGCTATTATTGGAATAGTTAATTGAGAGCCACCAACCGGAGGTAAAACAATGAGTGAGAACAACGGCACCTCGGAGCCGCAGGTCGAGACTACCTCGGTCTTCCGCGCTGACCTGCTGAAGGAAATGGAAAACGGCGCGGCGGCAACCTCGGAATCCGGCGCCACCGGCGCGGACCAGCTGCCCGAGGGCCAGGCCTTGTTGGTGGTTAAGCGCGGGCCGAACGCGGGCGCCCGCTTCCTGCTGGACCAGGACACCACGACCGCCGGCCGCCACCCGGAGGCCGACATCTTCCTGGACGACGTCACGGTCTCCCGTAAGCACGCCGAGTTCCGCAAGCAGGACGGCCAGTTCGAGGTCGTCGACGTGGGATCGCTTAACGGCACCTACGTCAACCGCGAGCCGCGCAACAGCCAGGTGCTCGAGGTAGGCGACGAGATCCAGATCGGCAAGTTCCGCCTAGTTTTCATTGCTAACCAGGACTAGTACCCGGACCACCGTCGGGACTCAGTCCACACCGCGCAGGCGTTAGGCTCCCGGGCCACAGCCAGGGAGCTTCCGCAGCGCCGGCTTGTAGTGTCACGCGGAGCGGACCGCTCCCGTGGCCCAGAAGACGGCTGCGAACGCGCGGTATCAACCGTTTGTTTTAGGGAATTGGCGAGTAAGGCACAGTGAGCGCAGTACCAAAGAAGACCCAAGCAGCAGGGCAAGCTGCCAAGAAGGCGAAGACCATGTCCATCGGCGTGGTCCTGGGGAAGTTGAACCAGGAATTCCCCGAGGTCACCGTCTCCAAGATCCGTTTCTTGGAGGCAGAGGGACTTATCACGCCGCAGCGTACTGCGTCCGGCTACCGGCGCTTCACCAATGACGACGTGGAACGCCTGCGTTACATCCTGACCACGCAGCGCGACAACTACACCCCGCTGAAGGTCATCCGCCAGCAGCTCGAAGCCATGGACTCGGGCGAGGTCACCGCGATCGTCAGCGCGGGCCAGACCGAGACCCTCGTCAGCCCGGACAAGTTCCGCGCCCCGGTTGTTACCCGTCTGACCGACGGGGACGTGGCCTCGCAGGCCGGCTCCGATCAGAAGACAGTGGCTCACCTGGTCAAGCTGGGCCTGCTCGCGCCGGACGAGTCCGGCTATTTCACGGCTGACGATGTCGCGGTGGTCCAATCGGTCGAGGCGCTGCGCGCCTTCGGCCTCGACGACCGCCAGTTCAAGAGCCTGCGCAACAATGCCCGTCGCCAGGCCGATCTGATCTCCCAGGTCACTAGCCCGGTGGCCAACTCGAAATCGGACACCGCTAAGCTGCGGGCGGAAGAAATGTCGCAGCAGATGACCGCGCTGGTGGTTTCCCTGCATGCCACCTTGGTAAAAACGGATCTGCGCAAAGAGTTTTAGTCGATCGGCGCCGCGGGATTCGCGGCGTGCGGACAAGGAGGACGCGTGGCCCGGATAGCCCTAGAGTTTTTGGGCATACACATGCTCGAGCCGGAGGAATTCCTCTGTGCTCTGTTCCGCTGGAACGCGGGGGAGCGGGTCGTGCCGGTGTGGATGTCGCCGATTGATGGCGCCCGCGTGGCCGCGCACCTGGCCGGGGCGCAGAGCCGCCGGCCGGATACCCATGAGCTTCTCATCGAAGTCCTGAATGAACAGGGCGGCCTGGAATCTGCGGTGGTGACTAGCTACCACGAGGGCGTATTCATCGTGGAGCTGACTACCGGCGACGGCGCGGTGCTGGACTCGCGCATGTCGGACGCGCTCATTTTGGCCGACCACTTCGACGTTCCCATTGAGATCGAGGAAGAAGAGCTTAACCAGGTCGCAGTATTTGTGTCCGCCGAGGACCTGCATCACTACGTGGGGGTGGAGGAGACTACCCCCGGCGGCTCGACCTCGGAAAACTTTGACGAAGCCTCGGACGGGCCGGATTCGGCCTCCGGTGACGCCCAAGCCGACGCCGATTTTTCCGCGATGATGCAGCAGCTCGGCATGACGGAGGACGATTTCCGCGCCCTGGATCCGGACGACTTTATCGAGCCGGGTAGGGATTCCGCCGGTGAGAGCTCCGAAACCAGTGGGAATACTGGTGTAGGTGAGACTGAAGATACTGATGTGACTCGTGATGAAGAGGATGGCGAAGGAAACAGCGGTTCTTAAGTAACTGATGTGAAATAGGGTGCTCCCGAGTTAAGGGAACGTCTAAAGTTAAACTCGAGGTTTAAGTTTCGGCGTGTTACGCCAGATAACGCTTGACTCTTGCCTAGGCTTGACTTTAAATAAAGCATTAGGGCTTCCCCCAAACTTCAATGGAGTAATTACGTGAGCATCGAAGAAGACATCTACGCACACGAGGACAACGGAACTTACGTTCAGGAGTCCCTGTTCGACCTCGGCCCCGACGAGCAGGTCGGCTACCGCGTGCCAATTGCCTGCCAGGTCGCCGGCATCACCTACCGCCAGCTCGACTACTGGGCACGCACCAACCTGGTCAACCCGTCCATCCGCACCGCCCGCGGTTCGGGCTCCCAGCGCCTGTATTCCTTCCGGGACGTGCTGGTCCTCAAGATCGTCAAGCGCCTGCTGGACACCGGCATCTCCCTGCAGAACATCCGCCTGGCCGTGGATTCCCTCCGCGACCGCGGCGTCAACGACCTGGCGGAGCTGACCTTGGTCTCCGACGGCAAGACCGTCTACGAGTGCCGCTCTAACGACGAGGTCATCGACCTGCTCTCCGGCGGCCAGGGCGTCTTCGGCATCGCCGTCCCGGGCATCATGAAGGAGCTGTCCGGCACCATCTCCTCCTTCCCGTCCGAGCGCATCGACGTCGAAGACAACGTCGTCGGACTCGACGAGCTGGCCGCCCGCCGCCAGCGCAAGTCCTCCTAAGAAGCTCTCCTAGCCCGGCTTCATCCGGGCCACTCACTAGGCTCCCCAGCCGTCGCTCACGCGGCCGGGGAGCCTTTTGGCGTGTGCATAGAGGAATAAAGCCCCCGCCCGCCGGTAAGGCGGGGGAGGCTGCAAGTGGCAAGCGGGGAAGCGTGTTTAGTCTAAGCGCCTCGGCAGGGCGCTCGCGCTGGCTATTTCACGCCGGCGGCCGTGCCGATGGCTCGGTTGACGGCGTTGGTGTCGTCGGCGCGGTCGACCTTTTCGAAGTAGTCGGCGGCGTCTTCCAAGGCCTTATCGACCTCGCCGTCGCCCAGGTGCACCACGGAAATCTCCACGTTGCTGTCCTTGGCGGAGGCCAACTGGCTGGCGAAGTCCTCGTCGGCCAGCGCGTCGTCGGTGCCGGTGGTCACCAGCACGACGCGGGCGGGCGCATTGGATTCGCGGGCATAGTCGGCGGCGTTGTTCGCCGCGGCGACGATGGCGCTGCGGGTCTGCGGCACGCCGCCGGTGCCGAAGTTGTTGACCACGCTAGCGGTCTCGCCGGCGTCGCTAAAGCCCAAGTTCTGGCGGTATCCGACGGTAGCCGTGGCGGAAATCGGGGAGGAGTAGTTCCACAGGGACACGGCCTTGTCCTCGCCACCGACGCCCTCGGCGGCCCCGGCCACGCCGCCCGCCGCAGCGTCGAAGTACGGGGCCATCTGATCCGAGGTATCCAGCAGGAAGAGCGTGGCCTCCGGAGCATCCGGGGCAGTGGCGCCGGCGGCCGCGGCGGTGGACGCGGCCGCGCTTTCCGAAGCGGGCGCGGAGGATTCCGCGGAGCTTGGAGCCTCGCTGGCCGCGGAGGACTCAGAGGCGGCCGGCTCGTCGGTGGCGGTCTCCTCGGCGGCCTGGGTAGTTTCCTGAGCGGCCGTATCGGTCCCGTCGCCGGTGTCGTCGTTGCCGGTGAACAGGTAAAGAAGCAGGCCTAGCACCACCAAAATGACTAGGACAATGACGGCGATGAGCCATCCGGCGATAGCGAAGTTGTTCTTGTCGTTGGCATGACGGGCCATTTCGTCTTCCTCACTTGTGGTGCTTGCGGGGCCACGACGCTCAGTCCGCAGGACCAAGCGTGCTTAGCTGCCCAGTCTAGTGGCTTGGGCCTGCTCAATGAGTCCGACAAGCCGCTGGCGGATGGGTTCGGCCCGCTGGGCCAGCGCCCGCTGCCGGTGCACGTATTCTGCCTTGCCTTCCGGGGTCTCGATGGCGACGACGCCAAAACCCCAGGAACGGCAGTCGTACGGCGAGGCCTCCATGTCCAGCACGCGGGCATCGACGGCCAGATCTAGCGCGTCCAAGAAGACCTCCCCGGGGACGAGGGGCCCGAGCTTCCACGCCCACTTGTAGAGGTCCATCGTCACGTGCACGCAGCCGGCCTGGTCGTTGTTCGGCTGCTCCTGCCGGTTCAGCGGCCGGATGTTGAGCGGCCGGGCCGGGGGAGTAAAGAAGCGGAAGGCGTCGTAGTGGTTGCATTTGAGCCGGTGGGACTCCACCACCGCATTGGTGCCGTCGGCGCCCAAGCGCAGGGGCAAATCGTGCCGCGGGGAATCGGTGCGGTAGACCATCGCCCACTCGTGGAGGCCGAAGCAGTCGAAATTGACTGGGTTGCGCGCCGACTGAGTAAGCAGGCGGTGGATATAGGACACGGAGTCGCCCCGGCGGGCCCAGAACGCCTCGAGATTAAGCCCGACCGTACCCTCCGCGTCGCGGTGATAATCCCGCCATTCGGCGTGGGGCGGGTGGCCGGCCAACCGGGTACCCACCCCGGGATGCCAGGCCCGCAGGTGGCTGGGGCGGACCGGATAGTACTGGAAAAGGAAGTCGTAGACCGGATGGTAACTGCCCGGGTGGCGGAACCGCGCCATACGGTCATCCGCCCGTGCCTCATGGGCAGCGAGTAGTTCCTGCCACTGTTGCGGGGCAAGGACTTCGGCCATGGTCTACTTCCTCCTCGGGTTCTTCCTATCGGCGCCGGTGCGCTTGTTCGTCCGGGTGGAGCCGGCGGCCGTCTTCCGGCCCCGGCTGCCGCTGCCGCGGCGCGGGCGCGGCTTCTTGGTGCCGGGCTGGCGCTCAGCGGAGCTCTTGCGGGCCTTGCCCGAGCCTGCCTGCGGCTGCTGACCCGGCGGGGGCAGGGGAGTCCCAGGCGGGTTGGTGGCCCCGGTGACCTCTACCAGGCGCGGGTCGTGGGCGGGATCCGCGGAGTCGGAGAGATCGATGACCGTGGCGTCCACCCCGGCCTTGCGGAGCAGCTGGGTGATTTCGTCGCGCTGCTGCTCCATGCCCAGGGTGACCACGGTACCGGACTCGCCGCCGCGAGCGGTGCGCCCGGCCCGGTGGAGATAGGCCTTGTGCTCGGCGGGCGGATCGACGTGGACTACCAAGGATACGCCGCTGATGTCGATGCCCCGGGCGGCGATGTCGGTGGCCACCAGCACCGGCACGCTGCCGTCGCGGAAGCCCTCGATGGCGCGGGTGCGCGCGCCCTGGCCCTTGTCACCGTGCAGCGGCTGGGCGTTGATCCCGTTGCGGCGCAGCTTCTTGGTCTGGCGGTCCACGCCGTGCTTGGTGCGCATGAACATGATGGTCTTGCCGGCGCGGGCGGCGATGGTCAGGACCACGTCGTTGCGCTGGGGCCGATCGCCCACGTAAAAGGCGTAGTGCTCCATGGTGTCGACGGCGGCTTCCACCGGCGCGGTGGAGTGCTCAACCGGCGAATCTAGGAAGGTGTTGACGACTTCTTCGACGGCGGCGTCCAGGGTGGCCGAAAACAGGAGGCGCTGCCCGTCCGCCGGGGTCAGGGCTAGGAGCTTTTTCACCTGCGGCAAAAAGCCCATGTCGGCCATCTGATCGGCCTCGTCCAGCGTGGTGATCTCCACCTGGGACAGATCCAGGTAGCCCTGGTTGATGAGGTCTTGGGCGCGACCCGGGGTGGCGACCAAGACGTCGACGGGGCGGGCTAGCTGCCGGATGTGGTTGTTGATGTTGACGCCGCCGACCACGGCGAGGGTGCGGAGGTTGAGGCTGGCCGCCAGGCCGTCGAGGCGCTCCTGGATCTGGGTGGCCAGCTCCCGGGTCGGCGCTAGGATGAGCCCGCGGGGCTTGCCCGGGCGCGAGACGCCCTTGCCGCCCAGGCGGGCCAGCATCGGCAGCCCGAAGCCCAGGGTCTTGCCGGAGCCGGTCGGGGCGCGCCCTAGCAGGTCCTTGCCCGCTAGTACGTCGGGGATGGTGGCCGACTGGATAGGGAAGGGGCTGTCCATCCCCTGCTGGGCCAGGGTGTCGACGAGGGCGCGAGGTAAGCCGAGATCGGCGAAAGTAGTCATAAGGTGCTTTAGTCTAGCACCGCATGACTAAAAGACGACTAGTCCCACTGGCTCAGGCTGCGGTCACCGGACCACTCGAGGTGGTAGGTGCCCGGCTTGTCGGTGCGCTGGAAGGTGTGGGCGCCGAAGTAGTCGCGCTGGCCCTGAATCAGGGCGGCTGGTAGGCGCTCGGCGCGCAGGGAGTCGTAGTAGGACAGCGAGGAGGCGAAGACCGGTACCGGCAGGCCCAGCTGGGTCGCGGCGACGACCACTCGGCGCCAAGCGGAGATGAGCTTGCCCAGCTCGTCCTGGAAGTACGGCGCCAGGATGAGCGCCGGCAGCTGCGGGTCGGCGTCGTAGGCCTCGCGGATGCGGTCCAGGAACTTCGCGCGAATGATGCAGCCGCCACGCCAGATGGTGGCCAGGTCCCGCGGGTCGACGTCCCAGTTGTGCTCGGCGGAGCCGGCCTTGATCTCGTCGAAGCCTTGGGAATAGGCGATGAGCTTCGAGGCATAGAGCGCGCGGCGGACGTCCTCGATGAACTCGGCGCGGTCAAGGTCCAGCGACTCGAAGGTGGCCTCGGTACCGGCCGGCAGCCCCGCGTCCTGGGCGGCGGCGCGCTGCGCGGTGGACGAGGACAGTGCGCGAGCGAAGACGGCCTCGGCGATGCCGGTGATCGGCACGCCCAGCTCCAGACCGTTGATGGCGGTCCAGCGGCCGGTGCCCTTCTGGCCGGCAGCATCCACGATGACGTCGACCAGGGGCTTACCGGTTGCCGGATCGTCCTGGGCCAGGACCTCGGCGGTGATCTCAATCAGGTAGGAATCCAGGTCGCCGGAGTTCCACTCGCGGAAGGTCTCGGCGATTTCGTGCGGGCTCAGCCCGGCGCCGTAGCGCAGCAGCTGGTAGGCCTCGCCGATGACCTGCATGTCGGCGTATTCGATGCCGTTGTGGACCATCTTGACGAAGTGGCCGGCACCATCGGGGCCGATGTGGGTCACGCACGGGGTGCCGTCGACCTCGGCGGCGATGGACTCCAGGATCGGGCCCAGGGTCTCCCAGGACTCGGCCGGCCCACCCGGCATGATGGAGGGGCCGTTCAGGGCGCCCTCCTCGCCGCCGGAGATGCCGGCGCCGACGAAGTGGCGGCCGCGGGCGGCGACTTCCTGCTCACGGCGGATGGTGTCGGTGTAGTGGGCGTTGCCGCCATCGATGATGATGTCGCCGTCATCCATGGCGCTGGCCAGCTGGTCGATGACCGCGTCGGTGGCGGCGCCGGCCTTGACCATGATTATGGCCTTGCGGGGGCGCTCCAAGGAGGCCACGAAGTCTTCAATGGTCTCGGAGGCGATGAAGCTGCCTTCACCCGCGTGCTCGTCCATGAAGGCGCGAGTCTTTTCCGGGCTGCGGTTGAACACGGCCACGGTGTTGCCATTGTGGGCGAAGTTGCGGGCGAGGTTAGACCCCATCACGGCGAGGCCAACGACACCAATCTGGGCGAGATCCTTAGATTCAGTCATGCCGCCTAGATTACCGCATAGACCATCGGCACAGCCGAAAGACTAGATTGGGAAAGCATGAGTGCTAGCGGACAACCCTTAAACACGACTCACGAGCTAGAACAGCTGCTGTACGGGGCCCACGAAACTGCCCTGGATACCGCCCAGCTGGCCACGATCAACCGGCAGCTGACCGGCCTCGACGCCACCCTGGGGATCACCTACACGGTCATTCGCAACGGCGAGGTGCGCGCCACCATGGCAGTCGATGCCCGTCACCACCAGCCGTGGGGCGTGGCCAACGGGGGCGTGTACGCGTGCTTGACGGAATCGGTCGCCTCGGTGGCCGGCGTGGTCGCCGCGCGCCGGCCCGTCGTCGGCGTCAACAACAACACCGACTTCCTGCGCCCGGCCAGCTCCGGCACGCTGACCGCCACGGCCACGCCGCTGCACCTGGGCCGGCGCACTCAGCTGTGGGGCGTGGACATCTGCGACGAGCAGGGCCAGCTGATGGCCCGCTCCCAGCTGCGGACGATGCCCCTGGGAGGCTAGCGCCCTAGAGCCAGTTGTTGCGGCGGAACCACCAGAACATCAGCGCCACAATCCCGATCATGACCAGCAGAGCGATGGGGTAGCCGTACTCGGTGTGCAGCTCCGGCATGTGGTCGAAGTTCATACCGTAGATACCGGCGACCATCGTGGGCGCGGCGGCCATGCCGACCACGGCGGAGATGGTGCGCATGTCGGAGTTTTGCTGCATGGACACCTTCGCCACCGAGGCATCGATTAGCGAGGTCAGCCGCTCATCGAAGGAGGCGACCTCGTCGCGGACCACCAGCTCGTGGTCGTTGACGTCGCGCAGGTAGGAACGGATCTTTTTGGGGATCAGGTCCTTGTGGTCGTTGACCATGGCCTGCAGGGCCGTCGACAGCGGCGCGACGGCGTGCTTCATCTCCAGGATCTCGCGCTTGAACATGTAGATGCGGTCGATGTTGAACTGCGCGCCCGGGGTGAAGACCTCCTCCTCGACCTCATCGACCTCGGTCTCGAGCAGGGTAGTGATCTCCTTGTAGCGGTCGACCATCATGTCCAGGACCTTCCAGGCCAGCGCGATGGGGCCGAGCTCGACCAGGTCCTGCTCGTCGTTGATGCAGTGGGCCAGGTTGGGCAGCTTCGCACCGTGGCGGACGGTGATGAGGAATTCGTAGGCGACGATCATCTGGATCTCGCCGGTGGTAATGATCTGGCGCTTGTCCTTGACCTCGTCGTGGTCGCGGTAATTGACCGAGCGGGCCACCACGAAGAGCTGATCGTCGTAACGCTCCAGCTTGGGGCGCTGGTGGGCCTGGACCGTGTCCTCCACGATCAACTCGTGGATATTGAACTCGCTGGCTACCTGGGTCATCTGGCTTTCGTACGGCTCGTGCATGCCGACCCAGATGAAGCCACGCCCGTATTCGCGGAGGGCTTCTTGCGCTGAGCGCGGGGTGTACTCACCCGGCAGGGCCTCGCCATCGACGAAGACGCGGCAATGCTCGATTGCCTCTTCGACGGGGACCTTGAACTGGGTGACCTCGGGTTGCGACAGCTTTTTCTTGCGGGGCCGAAGCGGGTTGGGCACATTTGCCATGGCGGCCTCCTCCTCGTGGTCGGGCAGTAGTAGCCGCTCTGTGCGGCGAATAAAGTGTAGCGCGAAACCCCGCCCTATAATGAAACCTATGCCTACGTGGAAAGAACTGACGACAGCCAACCCCGCTCATTCCCACAACTACGCGCGGCGTTGGAAGCTGATGCAGGCCCAGGGCAAAGACATCAACGGCGAAGCACGCCTCATTGATGCCATGGCTGAGCGCGAATCCAAGATTCTCGACGCTGGTTGCGGCACCGGCCGCGTCGGCGGCGAGCTGGTCCGCCGCGGCCACGACGTCCTGGGCGTCGACGTCGACCCCGTGCTCATCGAGCACGCGGAGCACGACTTCCCGGAGGGCCGCTGGGTGGTAGGGGACCTCTCCGCCGAGGAGATCCCTGAGTCCGGCTTCGATCTGGCCGTCTCCGCGGGCAACGTCATGGGCTTTCTGGCGCCGGAGGGCCGGGAGCCGGCACTGCGCCACATCTTCGAGGCGCTGCGCCCCGGCGGCCGCCTGGTGACCGGCTTCGGCGCCGGCCGCGGTTGGGAATTCGCCGATTTCATCGCCCAGGCCGAGCAGGTCGGTTTCCGCGTGGACAACCAGTTCAGCTCCTGGGACCTCAAGCCCTTCGGCCCGAACTCGGCCTTCCTGGTCGCCGTCTTGACCCGACCGGGCGCCGACCTCATCCAGTAGCGGTTCTACCGCCCCCGGTTAGAAGCGCCGGTCGGCTTGGTCGAAGAAGGCCAGCTCGGCCAGGCTGGCACGGTAGAAGGCGTCGAAGGCGCGCTGGCGCTGGCCCTCGGTGGCCTCCTCCAGGGCGTCCTCGACCATCTGCAGGGCACGCTGGGTGCCTTCCACGAAGTCGGGGCCCGAGTACATCTGCAGCCACGCGTGGAAGGGGTGATCCGCGCGATCCTGGGTCAGCAGGTGCCGCCCGACCTCGGCGTAGAGCCAGTAGCACGGCAGCACGGCCGCGGCGGCGACCGCGTAATCCTCGGTATAGGTCGTGGCCACCAGGAAATCCGTGTAGGCGCTGGTGACCGGGGAGGGGCGGTCGGTGGTTTCCCCGCCCAGCCAGTCACGGTGTAGCTCGGATTCGGCAACCAGGACCTCCGCCGCCCCGGCGGCCCAGAACTGGCGGTCCTGCGGGTCCCGGGCGAGCGCGCCGAGCCGCCCCAGGGCAGTAGAGTAGTGGCGCAGATAGATCGCGTCCTGGGCCACGTAGACGCTGAAATCGTCAGCGTCCAATGTGCCGTCGCCCAGGCGGCTGATAAACGGCAGATCAACTAAATCCTTCCACAACCCCAGGGTTCCGGCCCAAAGCGCCGCCGTGTGCGGTCCGGCCGCCGGGATGACCGGCTGCGGGGCGGGCTGGGAATCCGCCGCGGCATAGGCGGCGGCAAGGTCCACGGCCGGCACCGGCTCGGCGCTCGCCGCCCGGGCCAGGCGGCGCTGCCTGTGCCCGTGGTCGACCGGCCCGTGGCCGCGGCCCACCGCCAAGGCGTCGGCGTTGGCGATCGCCTCGTGCAGCCAGCGGGTGGACCACTCCAGACCCGCGGCGAGCCCCTCGCCTTGGCCCAGCCGAGTGGCCAGCGCCGAGGACAAGGAGCAGCCGGTCCCGTGCGTGTTCTTGGTCGCCACCCGCGGGCAGGACACGCGGTGGATAAGGCCGGTGCCATCGACCACGGCGTTATCCGCACGGTTGTCGCGCAGGTGCCCGCCCTTGACGATGACCGTGGTCCCGGTGCGCTGCGCCCAGCCCTGGGCCATGGCCACCGCCTGGTCCACGTCGGTGGCTTCCTCCTCGGGGCTTAGCCCGCACAGGACCGCCAGCTCCTTGAGGTTGGGCGTGACGCAATCGACCCGGCCCGCCAGATCGAGAATCGCGGCTTCGGCTTTCTTTTCCAACAGGCGATCCCCGGAGGTAGCCACCATGACGGGATCCAGGACGACCGGCGTGCTACCCAGCGTGGCGATGAATTCGCGGACGATGTCGATAGTCTCCGGGGTGCCCAGCATGCCGATCTTTACCGCGTCGATGTCCACGTCGGCGGCCACGGAGGCCAGCTGGTCGCGCAGCACCTGCGCCGGCGGGGTGAAGATGGAGTCCACACCCTGGGTATTCTGCGAGACGATCGCGGTGGTCACGGCCATGCCGTAGCCGCCCGCGGCGCTAATCGCCTTCAAATCGGCGTGCAGGCCCGCCCCGCCGGTCGGGTCGGTCCCGGCGATAGACAGGACGCGGGCAACGGGCAGCGGCTGGCTAGGCCGAGTGCCAAGTGGGTAGACGTGAGTCATGGTTGTACTCCTATCGAGCAATAAATTGAGCGCAGCATTGAACGCTGGGCGTGCAAAAGCCGTGCGCAGTGCGGCAGAGGGCGGATTGACTAACGGCGAAAGGCGGCGACGAGTTCGCTCGCGGCGGAGGCCGGGTCCTCGGCGGCCATGATGGCGGAGACCACGCAGACTCCGGCGAAGGCGCTGCCTTTCAGCTCCGCGACGTTGTGGGCCTTCAGCCCGCCGATGGCTACGGCGGGCATCCCAGCCTCCTTGGCGCGGCCTGCCAGGGTTGCGGCAGCCTCGACCCCGATGCCGGCGGGCGCGTTCGCCTTGGTGGCGGTGCTAAAGACGGGCCCGATGCCGAGAACGTCCGGGCGGGCCGCTCCCGTGGCGCTGAGTGCGGCGTCGAGCTCCTCCTCGGAGCCGACGGACAGCCCCACCAGTGCATCGTCGGCCAGCAGCGAGCGGGCTTCGGCGACACTGAGATCGTCTTGGCCGACGTGCAGGTGGCAGCCGAGCTCGGCGGCCAGCTCCACGCGGTCGTTGATAAACAGCGGGATCTGGCCCAGCTCTTCCTGCAGGCGGCGGGCGTAGGGGAGCAGCTCGGCGTCGCTGGCTTCCTTGTCCCGCAGCTGCACCACGGTAGCACCGCCGCGGCAGGCGGCCACGGCGATGTCGGCGACGTTGTCCCGGCCGCCGGCTAGCCCCGGGTCGGTGACGAGGTAGAGGCTCCAGTCGATCGGGCTCATGCCAGTTCCACGGGCTGGAGGGCGCTGTAGGTGATGAGATCCTCGGGGCCTAAGTCGTAGAGGGCGTCCATCCAGGCGACGGCGAAGCTGCCGGGCGACTGGGCCTGTTGGTAGGCCAGGGAGCCGGCCACGGACACGTGGGCGTGCGCGGCGATGACCGCGGCGAGCGGCGGCTGACCGGTGCCCAAGTAGGCGGCGGTGATAGCGCCCAGGCTGCAGCCGGTGCCGATGACCCGCTGGAGTAGCGGCACGCCGCCGGCGAGCTCCCAGGCCTCTTCCTGGGTGACGAGGACGTCCTTCTCGCCGGAGATAGCCACCACGCCGCCGGTGCGCTGTGCCAGCGCCTGGGCGGCGGGCAGGGCGGCGGTCGCCGTGTCGGTGGCATCGACGCCGCGGCCGCCCTCGCCCAGCTGTGCCAGCGCAATGATCTCGGAGGCGTTGCCACGAATGGCCGCGGGCTTCGCGCCTACTACTGAGCGGGCGAATTCCGTACGGGTGGACAGGCCGCCGGCGGCAACCGGGTCGAGCACCCACGGGTTTCCGGCCTCGTTGGCACCGGCGATCGCCTCGCGCATGCCCTCGTACTGGGCCGCGGACGGGGTGCCGATATTGATGAGGATGCCGTTGGCCAGGCGCGCGAACTCGCGGGATTCCTCCGGGGTATCGCACATGGCGGGGCTGGCGCCGATCGCCAGCAGCGCATTAGCGGTGACGTTCGTGACGACGGTATTGGTCAAGCACTGGACCAGGGGATTGCGCTCGCGCACAGCGGCGAGAGCAGCGCATACTGCTTCCTTCACAACACTTTCCTTCGCTAGTTCTAACTAAGAGCAGGTTCCATGGGTATGTTCTCAGCCGGAATCAGTCCTTCCGGCACCCCAATGTTGTGCCGTCCACCCTAACAGAGCCGGACCCGGAATTTTTCTGGTTTGGAAGAAAACACCCCCAACGGGGAACGCGACCAAGGCCAGTGCAGGCTCCTCAGAACACAGCTACGAGCCGCTAGGGACAAAAAAGACCCCGCCGCGGTACGCGCTGGTGAGAAACCAGCGCGCACTTGCGGCGGGGTTAAGGTGCGGGTGCTCGGCGGCACCGCACGCGGGGGCTCTTTAGGCCTCGGAATCCTTCGTCTTCTTGGCCAGCGCGTTGCGGGCGGTGCGCATCTGCTCGGTGATGGCGAGGTTACCTCGGTCGCGGGTAAACGCGTTGGAGATCCAGTTGATGAAGGTGACGAAGCGGTTGCGCATGCCGACCAGGTAGGTCGCGTGCAGCGCCAGCCAGCCCAACCAGGCGAAGATGCCGGTGAACTCGACCTTGCCCATCTTCACCACGGCGTTGAAGCGGGAGATGATCGCCATGGAGCCCTTGTCGAAGTAGTCGAAGGGTTCCTTCTCGTTGGCGGTGGACTCCTCGTCGACCTTGGCGTCGATGAGGCGGCCGACGTGGGTACCGCCCTGCATAGCGACCTGGGCCAGGCCCGGCAGCTTGTTCAGGTTGATCATGTCACCGATGACGTAGACGTTGGAGTACTCGCCCACGGTCAGGTCCTCGTTGACGGAGACGCGGCCAGCGCGGTCGGTCTCGACGCCGGCCTGGTCGGCGACCATCTTGCCCAGCGGGGAAGCGGACACACCGGCGGACCAGATCTTGGTGGCACCGGTCAGGGTGGTCTCGGAGTCATCCTTGGTGTTCTTGTAGGTGACGGTGTCCTGGTCGACGTTGGTGACCATAGCGTTCAGGCGGACGTCGACGCCGAGCTTTTCCAGCGTGCGCTGGGCCTTGCGGCCGAGTCGCTTGCCGAACGGCGGCAGCACCTGGGGAGCGCCGTCCAGCAGGTAGATCTTGGCCGAGGACGGGCCGTAGGTGGAGAAGGCGTCGGTGAAGGTACGGTTAGCCAGCTCAGCAATCTGGCCGGTCAGCTCCACACCGGTCGGGCCAGCACCGACGATGATGAAGGTCAGCAGGCGCTCGCGCTCAGCCGGATCCTCGGTGAGCTCGGCCTGCTCGAACGCGGAGACGATGCGGGAGCGCAGCTCCAGAGCGTCGTCGATGGTCTTCATGCCCGGGGCGAACTCGGCGAAGTGGTCGTTGCCGAAGTAGGACTGGCTGGAGCCAGCGGCCACGACCAGGGAGTCGAAGCCATAGGTGCGGTGGAAGTTATCGTTTTCCGCGGTCACCGTCTGGTTTTCCAGGTCGATGTCGGTGACGGTGGCGTTGACAAAGTTCGCGTTCTGCTGCCCGCGCAGCATCTGGCGGGTGGACGGGGCGATCTCGGAAGCGGAGATCATGCCGGTAGCCACCTGGTAGAGCATCGGCTGGAACAGGTGGTGGTTCTTCTTGTCGATGATGGTGATATCGACTTCCGTGCCTTTAAGCTGCTTTACGGCGTTGATGCCGCCGAAGCCAGCGCCAATAACGACGACGTGGTGACGTCCTCCATTGGGGCGGTAAGGGGTTGCTGACATGTAGATGACTACCTTCCTAAATGCTTGAACTAAGTACCTACCGTTGAACATTGTAAACGCTACTCCCCGGAACAGATAGTTTCACCCCGATATAAACCAGGGGTCTCGGCATGGCACCCGGGCCGCGGGTGGTTTCGGCATTAATCTAGGAACGATTGGACTGAACGCGAGGCCGCCTACACAGCGTTTTTGCCTGCAGTAGCAGGTGCTGTGCGGGCGGCGTCAGGATTGGACTTTTGAAGGAAATGGCCTTGGAGCATACTGCGGCGATCGATGCCGAGCAATGGCCAGGCGTAGCCCGCGTGCCCAGCGGCCGCCTGCTGGGGCTGCGGGCCCGCCACGCGGAGGCTGATTTTGCCCGCGCCTGCGACCGCGCGGGGCTGGTCCTCGATGCCGAGGATCCGGAAGACCTAGACCTGAAGGTCGAATACGACTCCTTGTTCGCGCGGATTGCGAGCTCTGGCTGGCTGGGCTTGGCCGAGTCCTATCTGGCCGGGGAGTGGACCACGCCCAACTCGGACAAGTTGGTCCACGTCCTTACCCGGCTGGTGCAGTGCGGTTATTCCCCGAAAACACCTACCGCGCCCGTGGCCGCCTACGAAGGCGGGGAGATCCCCCAGGAGTTGCTGGCTCTCTACGCTGGCGACAGCGTGAGCCACCAGGGCGGAATCTTCGCCACCGGCGTGCCGACCACCACCCGGCAGACGATCGACCCGCAGGGCAAACCCGTCGATACCGAGCAGCACAACCGCCGCGGCCTGCCGGCCGGTGCCCATTTCGTCGACGTGACCACCATGACGGAGCCCCAGGCGGTCGACCGCGAGGATCTCAGGTCGGCCCAGACGCGGGCGGCGAACTGGCTACTCGATGCCACCGGCGTCCGCGCCGGCTCGCATTGCCTGGTCTTTCCTTCCTCCGGCGCGCGAGCCGCAGTGGAGGCGGCCGGGCGCAAGGCGACCGTGGATCTGCTCTCTGCCGATCCGGACAGCCTGCGGCCGCTGGAGGAGTTCTTCCTCCTCGAGGGCGCGGATGACTCCGTGCATTGCCAGCTTATCGACGCCCCGATTCCCGGTCCTCGCCAGTGGCGCGGCCGCTACGATTCGATTATCAGCGTCGAGCTTTTCGAGGCGCTGACCCCGCGGCAGCGCGCCGACTATATCGGCACCCTGGCACGGCTGCTGATCAGTGGGGGAAAGGCAGCCGTCCAGTCCTTGGTCGCCACCGAGCACATGACTCCGGCCGCCCGCTCAGCGTGCCAGGTCCTGCGCGCCTATATCTGGCCGGGCCTGGAGTACCCGACGGTCGCCGACGTGCACAAGGCCTTTGAGAAGAACGGACATCTGCGGATCATCGGGGAGACCCACACCGGTTCGCATTACCGCGAATCCATCACGCAGCAGCGCTCGTTCTTCTCCGGGCGCCTGCGGGAGGCGGCCGCGGCCGGCTTCGATCCCGTCTACCGCCGGCTCTGGATGTTCCAATTCGCCCTCCGCGAAGCCCTCCTGAAGGCGGAGATGCTCGACTCGGTCCAGTTCGTCGCCACGCACCGCAGCCGTGGCGGACAGCGCTAGCTCACGGCCACCTATTGTTTACCCTTTAACGGGGTAGGCTGTCCGCAGCTAGTTGCGCGACGGCCTTAATGGCCAGCTAGGCTAAGATAAATGAGTCAAGAACTGGATTTTTACGACCCGACAGGGGAGATCGAGGACGCCGACGGCGGCCCGGAGCTAGTGATTGAGCGGGAATTTCACCAGGGCCCGTCCGTGATCTGGGGCTACCTGACGGACACCAAGGATCTGGGTCGTTGGCACGGGGAGTGGACCAAGGAGTCCGACAGCCCCGAGGGCCACCCGTGCTACTTGGTCGACCACGTCGGCCGCACCAAGGATGTCCACATCGAGGTCACCGAGAAGGTGAAGCCGGAATACCTGCGCTTTGAGGTCAGCTTCGCCAACCGCCCGAACGCCTGGATGGATCTGCGCCTGACGGACACCCCGGATGGCTCCGAGCTCGAACTGCGCCACGGCCTGGCCGGCCTCGAGGACCGCGCGGAGTTCATCGGACCGATGTGGGAGTTCCTGCTGGACCGCCTCATGGCCGCAGTCTCCGGCGACGACCCGGACATCCTGGAATGGGAAAGCTATTACCCGAACCAGTCCGAGTACTACACGCTCGACAACAACCAGTAGGCCAACCACTTGGGCGACTGCGTGCCGCAAGCCGCCGGCACGCAATACCGCCGTTTGTAGAAATGGCGGGGAGTGGCCCCGGATCTAAAATGACATAATGTACATTATCGGACAATAACGTATATCGGGCGTTCACCAAGGCTAGCCCGGTTCGGTTCTACGGACTCGTCAACGACGGTCGCTTGTTGCGACTCTCAGTGTCACTACGCCGACAACCTCTTCGTGGCACTCGACGCCGCCAATGCTCCTGTGGCGCTCGTTGGCCCGGCTAAGTCGTAAGCCATCCAAATTGGGACGCAGGGTCCTGCGGACATCTCCGTGCCTTACCGAGCCCGGGCGGCAGCCTTCTTAGCCCCTAAGCTCTCGTGGACAACCTCGGTCTCATGACCTATTCCGCAGGAGATCCGCAGATCTAGACCCCTTCACCCCTAGGGGGAAGTTCGCCCTATTAACGTCACTGTGACTTTAATAGCGGGAATATCAGGGGGGACGACCGATCACCCTGTCGGCGCCGGATCCCTATTTGATATCCGGGAGGCCTTCGGCATGCCTCCGGCAGATCTCCCGGGCCCCGGTATGGCGGGCGCGCTACTTTTTCTTCTTGTTCTGGTAGGCCTGCTGGAGCTGCCAGCCGGTCAGGCCAGCTAGCGCGATGGCGATGACCATGACGAGCCACATCTTCTGCGTGGCCACGAAGATGGCGAAGCCGATGACCACCACGAGGCGGAACCACAGCATCGGAATCATGCGTTCGGTCAACATTGTGGGTCCTCTCGTTCTCGTGTGGCGCCCGCAACTTATGCGGCGGGCTCTGACTGTGGTCGATGTATTGGGTTAAGTGGCGAAGAGCGGTGCTTTGTCCGTAAATTACTTAGTTTGCGAAAGGAACTAATCCTGCTTCTCGAAGGAGATAAGGATGTTCACGTCGCCCTCCTCGGCCACCTTGGCGGCCAGGAACTCCGGGGTTTTCACGTTGTAGTCAAGGCGGTTGATTGGGATGGTACCGCCGATAACCAGGTGCTCGCCGTCGCGGAGGACGTCGAAGTCCTGCTTGATTTCCTGGGTAGCGTCCTTGATGGTCAGCTCCCCTTCCATGGTGACCTTCCCCTTGGTGCCGTCCTCCGGCACGCCAGACAGGTCTACCGGCGCCGTCAGCTTGAAGAAGGCCTCGGGGAACTTATCGGTCTCGAAGAGCTTGGACTTCATGTTCTGGTCGCGCACCTTCTTATCGGTGGTCAACTCCTCCATGAGCACCTTGATGGAGCCCTCGGTCACCTCCTGGTCGGTGACCTCGATCTCGCCGTCGACGGCCGTGGTCGAGCCCGAAGTCAGGCGGCGTTCTGCCGGTAGCACCTCGTTGAAGCTAAAGCCCACGGAGGTAAGATTCGGGGCCGTTCCGTCGCCAACGCGCCACTGGCCGTTGACGTCGGTGCTGGCCTCCTTCGCCCGGGAGTCATCGAGCGGCTCGGTGGTCACTCCGGGGCCAGCGATCATCGAGTAGATCAGCGGGCCCAGGCCCACGATGGTCAGCCCGATAATGAGGATTACGAAGACGCTGATCACCAGAGTCCGGTTGTAGAAAAGCTTCTTTAACATGGCGTTTTACCTTAACTCCTCTAGGTGGCGGGCCAAGGCCACCATCTCTTCGCATAACTGGCTGATTTCGCTGGCTTCGGCACCCTCCTGGACGGCGGTCTGGATATCCTGCGCCCCGCAGCGCAGCTCGAACAAGCCATCGGCAAGTTCGGCCGCGCTCTTGGGCGACATGATAATCGCGTCCTCCGGGATTGTAGTCCCCGAGACCGCGTTGCGCTGCTCGTAAGCGCGCTGCTTGCAGGCCGCGCTGCAAAACTTCCGGGGTCGCCCCCTGCCGTTTTGGTCCATTTCCTTATTGCACCACTGACAAGTGATCTTTGTGCGGGAATGAGCCGAAGTACGCATCACGGTAATCCACCTTAGCCCATTAACCCCTACCTGGGAACAACCACACCGCGTTCTTCGTTATACTGTTAGGACTGGACGCGGGAATAGTAATCTCCCCGCACCTTCATAGGTAAATTTAGTAAAGGATGATGTTGCATGGCAGATCGCGTACTCCGTGGCAGCCGAATGGGCGCCGTTAGCTACGAAACAGATCGCGACCACGACCTTGCGCCCCGCCAGATGGTGAAGTACCGCACCGAAGATGGCGACATTTACGAGGTCCCCTTTGCCGATGACGCAGAAATCCCCGAGGAGTGGATGTGCAAGAACGGCAAGGTAGGCACCTTGGTCGAGGGCGAGGGCGTGGAGTCCAAGCCGGCTAAGCCGCCGCGCACCCACTGGGACATGCTGTGCGAACGCCGCTCCCTGGACGAGCTGGACGAGCTCCTCGAAGAGCGCATCCAGCAGCTGCGCAAGCGCCGTCGTTCCGCTGCCCGCCTGCTGCGCGAGCAGCAGGAAAAGAAGGATAAGAAGTAACTCCTCGCCCGGGCGAGCACTCCCCGAGCCATAGAAAAACCGCCTGCCACTGATCCAGAAGGGTTCAGGGCCGGCGGTTTTTCTTTGCGCGTCTATTTCACGGTGGCCGCGCTATTGATGCGCTTACCCGTAGTCACGCTGAAGCAATGCAATTGGTTGTGGTCCACGGTGGCCACGACCCGGCTGCCCTTTTCCGGCGCGGTCCGCGGCTTGGCGCGCATGACTAGCTCGTTGCCCGTGGGCGAGGCGGCCTCCTCTGTCGTGGCCCCCGAGCTGAGCTCACTGCCGCCCGGGATCTGGCCGTAGAGGTAGGAATCCGCGCCGAGTTCCTCGACCAGTTCCAGGTCGAACGGGATATAGGCGCTGCGGGAGGCCTCCTCTTCGCCCTGTGCGACCAACTGCAGGGCCTCGGGACGCACGCCCAGGATGACCTGCTTCTCTCCGGCATCGGCCAGGGCCTGGGCGGCATCGTCAGGCAGTTGGATCCAGGCCTCACCGGAGGACGCGCGGCCTTGGGCGTCGACGGTGAACCGGCCCAAGTTCATGGCCGGAGAGCCGATGAAGCCGGCCACGAAGGTGGTCTGTGGGGCCTCGTAGAGCTCACGCGGGGTGCCGACCTGCTCGAGCACGCCGCCGTTGAGGACGGCGATGCGGTCGCCCATGGTCAGCGCCTCCGTCTGGTCGTGGGTGACGTAGACGGTGGTCACGCCAAGGCGGCGCTGTAGGGCCGCGATCTGAGTGCGCGTTTGCACGCGCAGCTTGGCGTCCAGGTTCGACAATGGCTCGTCCATGAGGAAGACCTGGGGGTTGCGCACGATGGCGCGGCCCATGGCCACGCGCTGGCGCTGGCCGCCCGACAGCGCCTTCGGCTTCCGGTCCAGCAGATCGACCAGGCCTAAGGTCTGGGCGGCCTCGTCGACGCGGCGGTTGATCTCTTCCTTCGACTCCCCGGCCAGCTTCAAGGCAAAGCCCATGTTGTCGCGCACGCTCATGTGCGGATAGAGCGCGTAGTTCTGAAAGACCATGGCGATATCGCGCTCGCGCGGGTCAAGGCTGGTGACGTCCTTGTCACCGATGAAGATGCTGCCCGAGGTGACCTCTTCGAGGCCCGCCAGCATGCGCAGCGTGGTCGATTTGCCGCAGCCCGATGGGCCGACCAGGACGAGGAACTCGCCGCCGGCGATCTCCAAGTCGAAGTCGTCCACGGACGGCGCTTGTGCGCCCGGGTAGGTCAAACTGGCGTGTTTAAAGCTCACGGTAGCCATGGTGTCTCCTCCATCGGCAGGTACGTGCCGAACGATCCGAGTGGAAAATAACTTTTGACTAGACTACCGCGCCCATAGCAAGCCCCGCGCTAGCCGCGCCGCATGGCCTTCCACTGGTGCTTGGCCAGGTTGCCCAGCTCCTCGCCGAAGTCGCCGAGCCAACGCAGCTTGTTGCCCGCCTTGTGCGGCAGGTCGTAGGCGCCGATCTCCTTGAGAGTCTGCTGGGCGATGCGCCCGGTCTCGTGGGCGACGTCGCCGGCCTGCTCCGCGCGGTGCTGCACGCCCCACTTGGTGACCTCGAAGAGAGAATCCTTGACGAAGGAGCCGTCGAGCTTGGACTCGCCGTACTCGCGCTCGGTGAAGGTGATCGGCACCTCGCGGACGTCGAAGCCCATCTTGACGGCGCGGAAGGCGACGTCCACCTGGAAGATGTAGCCGGCGTTCGACAGCTCGTCGAAGTCGAGGGCCTCCAGCAGTTCGCGGCGGAAGGCGCGGTAGCCGGCGGTCATGTCCGACAGACCGGCGCCCAGGGCCACCGAGATGTAGATGTTGCCCAGGCGGGACAGGTACTCGCGGGAGGCCGGCCAGTTGACGGTCTCGCCGCCCGGGATGTAGCGGGAGCCGATCACCAGGTCGGCGCCGTCATCGATAGCTTCCAGCAGCAGGTGCAGCTGCTCCGGGGCGTGGGAGCCGTCCGCGTCCATCTCGCACAGGACCTGGTAGTCGCGCTCTAGGCCCCACTCGAAGCCGGCGAGGTAGGCGCCCAGCAGGCCGCCCTTGCCCTCGCGGTGCAGCACATGAAGGTTCTCATCCTTAGCGGCCAGCTCATCGGCCAGGTCGCCAGTGCCGTCCGGGGAGTTATCGTCCACAACCAAGACGTGGACGTCCGGGGTGGCGGAACGCACGCGGCCGGTGATGAGCGGGAGGTTTTCCAGCTCGTTGAAGGTGGGGATGATGACCAGCGTCGACGCTGAGTTAGCGGTCACGAGTGGGAGACTCCTTCTATTTCTTGGCCCGCGTGGAGCGGGTGTTCTTCTTCGCCCTTGCGGCCGTGGGGCTCGCGGCGGCCGACCGCCGGGATCCGGCAGAGATCAGGGCAGCCAGCGCTAATACTCCACCAATAATAACCATGGCCAGTTCCAGGATCGAACCAAAGCGTACCGCAAGCGTCTCGCCGCTGCGCAGTGGCAGGTCCTCGACCAGGTATTTGGCCTCGAAGATATTCGACTCCTGGCTGACCTTCCCGTCCGGGTGAACGATGGCGGAGACACCGGAGGTCGCCGGGACCACCACCGCGCGGTCGGTTTCCAGCGCCCGCATGCGGCTCATGGCTAGCTGCTGGTAGGTCATGTCGGAAAAACCGAAAGTGGCGTTGTTGGTCGGGGTGGTTAGAATCTGCGCGCCGGACTGCACCGCGGTGCGGAAAGCCTGGTCGAAGATGACTTCGTAACAGGTTGCCACGCCGACTGCGACTCCGGCCATGCTCACCACGCCGTTGCCGTTGCCGGGTTTGAAGTCGCCGGCGAGCTCGACGTAGTCGGACAGCTTGGCGAAGAAATCCCGCATGGGCATGGTCTCGCCGAATGGCTGCAGGTACTTCTTATAGTGCCGGTCGCCGGAGTGCCCGCCGGGCTCGAAGACCTGCATGGTGTTGCGGGCGCCAACCTCGTCGTAGGTCAAGGTGCCGACCATAATCGGTACGCCGACGGCCTCGACCGCGCCCTCGATGGCAGCACGCGCTTCCTCGTCCGTGAAGGGGTTGACGTCGGAGGAATTCTCCGGCCAGATGACCAGGTCCGGCTCGTGGCCGTCGTCGGCCAGCTGCTTGGTTACCCGCACGTGGTTGTTGAGGACCGCGCGGCGCTGGGCGTTAAAATCCAGGCCCATCCGCGGAACGTTGCCCTGCACGGCCGCCACGGTCACCCGCCCGGTCTCTTCGCCGGCCATGCCGCGGGTCCAGCCGGCAACGAAGCTGGCGGCAACAACCGCCACGATGACGCCTAGGGCCGTGAAACGAACGGCGTGGCGCCGCGACCAGACCGCCACGAGGCTCGTGCCAATCAGGCTGGCCGCCACCGTCACCAGCGCGGGTCCGCCCCACTGCACCAACTGCGCCAGCGGCCCGTTGACCTGCCCCCACGCCAGGCGCACCCAGGCAAAGCCGCCGAAGGGCACGGACGAGCGGACGAATTCCACCGCCAAGTACACGAAGGGGAAGGCGAGGAATCCGAAGCGCCAGCGAGCTACCGCTGCCCCACACAGCCCGGTCAGGATGGCATAGAGGCTCAGCGCCGCCGCCAGGGCCAGGTAGGGCGTGTTACCTACCAGCTCCCCGATCCACGGCAGCAGCAGCGCGTAGGTGGCGAAACCGTGGACGAACCCCAGCCCCGCGCCCAAGCGCAGCGAGACGCGCTCCCCGCGCCATGGGGACAGGCTGAAATAGAACAACGCGATGCCCACGCAGGCCATGGGCCACCAATTCAGCGGGGCATAACCGGTATAGACCACCGCCCCCGACCCGGCTGCCAGCAGCCACCGGGCGAGCAGTCGCCACACTAGCGCTTATCCCCCGGCTGCGAGCCGTCCTCGCCGCCTGTATTCCCCGAATCCGGCTCTCCAAAGTCGGACGGGTTAGCGTTTTCGGACCAGCGGCGGATCTCTTCTTCCTCGAGCACGGTCGGCTCGTGCGACGCGCCGGCGCCGCCCGCGGGCCCGCCGAAGCTGCCGTAGCTGTCATGCTGCTGCGACATCGGGCTGCGGTCATACAGGCGCACGCCGAAGTTCTCCACCGAACGCAGCAGGCGGAAGGCGATGAAGCCGCGCAGCAGCGCCCGGGTCGGCGGGAACAGGAAGAGCAGGCCCACCAGCGTGGTGAAAAATCCCGGCAGGGTGAGCAGGATGCCGCCGACCATGGTCAGGCCGACGTTGCCGGCGGTCTTGCCCGGGGTATCGTCCTGCATAACGGCGGTGCCGTCCTCTTGGCGCACCACCTTGGAGCTCATGATCCGGCGGGCCTCCCAACCGGCGATCGACATCCCGAAGAACATCGTGGCGAACAAAGCGACCAGCGCCCAGCCCACGCCAATGAGCGAGACCACAGCCCAAAACGTCAGGGTTTCTAAAACCAGGTAGGCAACAAACAGCAGAAACGGCATAATTCCCTAGCCTACCTGCCTGACTGGACAATGTGGAACAGGCGCGAAGGCGGCGATGAGACTCACCCACGGCGGCGGCAATTAGACTACTGCCTATGGCATTGCTGAATTTCTCCCACTCAGGTTCCGCGCCGTCCGCTGATACCCTCATCCCCGGCGGGCTTACCCGCTCGGACGACTGGTTTGCGCTCGGGAAAACGGCCTACGACTTTGCCGACGGCAAGGTTTACCTGGGTGCGTGGAGCCGCGTGGCCCTGCACGGCATCCAGGATCAGGAGGCCGTAGCGCACGGCCTGGGCCAGCTGTCGTGGCCGGGCAGCGCGCATCAAATTCTGGCTTCTCCCCTGTCTGATGCCGCCCGCGAATTCGCCCGCGGGCTCGCCGACCGCTTGGCCGAGGACGGGGCCGTTGGTCCGCCCGGTAGCGCCCGCGTGGCCATCGGCGCTGGGGACGAGCCGTTGCAGGTTGTGCCGGCCCGCTTCCGGGTAGCCTTAGCCGGGTCTTCCTTTACCGTCTTCCGCGGCGCTGAGGAACTGGCCAGCCACGCTGCCCAGGAGGATGCCTGGGAGCACGTCCGGGAGCTTCTTCAGCAAGAAGCCGCCGACGCCGCCGATATGGCTGGCGGGGCCGGCACGGGTGATGCCAACACGGATACCGGCTCGGTCGGGCCCATCGGTTGGCTGGGCGATCACCGCGACGACGGCCTCGTGGATCTGGGCACTGCCCTGCCCGAGGGTGTTTTGCCGGCCGAGTACGCCACGCTGCTGGGCCACCTGGGCGTGCCGATTACCGTCACGCCCTTCGGCGGGCTCGTCCTGCACGGCCTGGCCGAGGGCGACGCCGACGTCGTGCTGCGCGTCCTGGCTCCCCGCGGGTTCATCTTCGACGCCAGCGCGGTCAGCCCGGAGGGCATCATCAGCCCCATGGACTAGCGCGGCATGTGCCGCCAGATGGGGCGCGGTACCAGGGCCATCACCCACGCCAGGAGGCGCAGCGTGCCGGGGATCCACAGTGTCCGACTGGTCAAGGCGCCACCGGCTGCGGCCTTGTCCGCCTCCCCACCGATGGCGTCGACGACGTAGCGCGCCACCACGTCGGGGGTTACGGACAGCGGCGCGGGTTTCATGCCCTCGGTCATGGAGCCGATGACGAAGCCGGGCCGGGCCGTGATCAGCGCCAAGGGCCCGCCGTGCAGTCGGTCCGCCAGCCCCTGGCAGAAGGCGTCCAGGCCGGCCTTCGTGGAGCCGTAGACGTAGTTGGCCCGGCGGGCGCGCCAGCCCGCGATGGAGGAAAAGGCCACGATATGCCCGCGTTCCATTTCGTCGGCGAGCACGGTCAGCATGGAGACCTGCGCGGTGTAGTCCAGCTGGGCGATATGGGCGGCGTGGGCCTCGTCGGTCTCGGCGCGGTCCTGATCTCCCAAGATGCCAAAGGCCACCACCGCCGTGGTGATCTCGCCAGCGACTTCACGGGCGCGGCGCACCACGGCGCGGTGGTTGTCCATGTCCAGCGCGTCGAAGTCGAGGAAGTCCACCTCGCTCGCGCCGGCAGCCCGCAGCCGGGAGCACTGCTTATCGATGCCTTCGTCCCCGCGGGCGGCAAGCACCACCCGGCGCCCAGGGGCGAGCAGCGCGGCGATCTCCGTGCCGATATCCGAGCGCCCGCCCAGCACCAGGACTGCGCCCGGGATCTGGGGAGACGTACTTGCCTGGCCGGCGGTGTTGTTCTGCGCGCTCATCGCAGGCCGCGCTCGCCCTCGTTCAGGCTCTCGGCCACGCCGTCGCCGTTAATGGTGACGATGTCTTCCAGGCGCATGCCCCATTCGCCCTCCTTGTAGATGCCGGGCTCGATGGAGAAGGTCATGGACTCGGCCAGCTCCAGATCGTTGCCGGCGGCGATGAAGGGTTCCTCGTGGGTGGATAGGCCGATGCCGTGCCCGGTGCGGTGGGTGAAGTACTCGCCCCAGCCGGCCTCGGCGATGATCTGGCGGCAGGCGTCGTCGACGCTGCCCGCGGTGGCCCCGCGGCGGGCCTGCTCCATGCCGGCGGCGTGGGCCTGTCGCAGCACCTCGTAGGCGTCCTGGAAGTCCTCCGGCGCGCGGGAGACGTCGCCGCCGACAACGTAGGTGCGGGTGCAGTCCGAGTGGTAGCCGGCCCCGAAGGTGCCTCCGATGTCCACGACGACCGGCTCTCCCTCGTTAAGCACGCGCTCGGAGAAGCTGTGGTGGGGGTTCGCGCCGTTGGGGCCCGAGCCGACGATGACGAAGTCGACCGCGTCGTGCTCCTGCAGGATGAGTTCGGTGAGCTGGTCGGCGACCTGTTGCTCGGTCACACCGGGCTGCAGCAGCGAGGGCACGCGGGCGTGGACGGCATCGATAGCCAGCGCGGCCGCGCGCAGCTGCGCTATCTCCTCGCCGTCCTTGCGGGAGAACAGCGCGCCGATAACCTGGTCGGCCGCCACCCACTGCGCGGACGGGAACTGGGCCTGCAGGCCCAACAGGTGCGCGGCGTCCATAACGCCGGAAACCGCCAGGCGCGCGCCGTCTTCGGCTACCGCCGCGTGGGCTTGACGCAGCTTCTCCGCGGCCAGCGCGTGGGCGTTGGTGCCATCCTGCCAGCCGTGGAAGGCCAAGTTGAGCTCCGCGACCGGGGCGGCGGCCAGCTCCGCGCCATCGGTGGCCGGCGCCAGCAGGAAGGCCTCCCCCTCGGCCGGGATGGCCAGGGCGCTAAAACGCTCGTGCGAGCTCATCCAGGAGCCGGTGAAATAGGCGAACTCGGCGCCCGGGCTAATCACCAGCGCGGCCACGTCGTTGGCGCGCGCCTGCTGCTGCGCCGCAGTGATCCGGTTTCGATAGACTTCGGAAGGGAAAGCAGAAGAATTTTCACTCATAGGACAACAGTGTAACCGCCCATGAATGACTCCTTCGACCAGTGGGAAGAAATTGCCAGCTCCACCACCGTGCGCCTTAACGAGCGCAACCGGGTCTGCACCGGCGTGCTCATCGCCGAGCCCCACAGCGGCACCGTTCATTCTGCCGCCGGGCCCAGAAGCACGCGCCTGGTGCTGACCTGCGCGCACTTCTTCCGCACTGCCCCGCGGCGCGGGTACCACGTCAACGGGTTTAGCGGCGGCAAGAAGTGGCGCCGCCGGATCTTGGCGGTGCGCACCATCGACGGCAGCGACTGTGCCCTCGCCCTCCTGCACCACCCAGTAGAAGTCCCCGCGCTGCTCGGCCTGTCTGCGGCTCGGCCGCACTGGGGCCAGGAGGTCACCACCTACGGCTTTGGCGGGCTGGGCGGGGCCACCGGGCGCCAGGAGGCCCAACCCCGCTGGGGACGGGTCCTCCTCGGCCTTCCCGTAGCGATCGGGCGCAACCTGCGTACCGTCGTGCGGCCCGCGGCCTTGGTGCGCAACGCTCCCCCGGCGGTCAAGGGCGACTCCGGCGGGCCGGTCATCGCGGACGGCACGATCGTCGCCACGCAGTCACTTATCGCGGATCCCTTCGGGACCAACCTCGGAGTCGCGACCGTCAGCGTCCTCGCACCGCACCTGCCGGCCATCCGCGCCGCTGCCGAGGCTCTGTGCGCCGAACCACGGTTTGTATAGGAACCAAGCGCTGTAGTGAGTCGCTGGTGAGGCCTTAAGCGCCGATGGCCACCACGCCGCGCTGGATAGCGTCCATGGCCCGGCGGGCGTTGGCCCGGATACCGTCCTCGTAGCCGGTCTTGGCGACCTGCTGGAGCAGATCCACCACCTGGCGGCACCAGCGAACGAAGTCGCCGGGGGTCAACTCCGCGCCGCACTCGGCCGCCGCGGCCAGGCAGTAGCCCAGCGGGGCGCCGGCGGCCCACTGGTGCATCGCCAGGGCGAAGCCGGCCTCCGGCTCGCGCGTGACCGGCAGGCGGTGGCGCTGCTCGTCGGCGACCAGCTCGGTGTAGATGCGCCAGGTGGCGTTCATCGCATCGGCCATCGCGTCGGTGGCGGCTTCCGGCTCGCCGCGGGTGGCCTTGCGGTTTTCAAAGGTGCACAGGGAGACCACGCCGGCCAGCTCCGCCGGGTCCAGGTCGTTCCAGATCCCGCGCTTGAGGCACTGCGCGACCAGGAGATCCGACTCGTTGTGGATCTTGGCCAGGCGCTCGCCCTCGTCGGTGATCTCCGAGTGCCGGTCCTCGCCCGCGCCGACGAATTCGACGTAGTCCATCTCGGACAGCAGGTCGACGATGCGCTCGAAGGTGCGGCCCAGGGTGTCGGTGGCCTGGGTGATCTTGGCGCGCAGCTTCTCCGCGTCCTTCTCGCGCCGGGCCAGCTTGTGGGCCATGCTGGCCAGCTGTTCCCGGTCCGTGGCGGGCCAGGCGTGGACTGGGTGCTGCCGGATGGCATCGCGCAGCTGCCCCACCTTCTTGTTGGGCCGGTGGCGCGGGGTCAGGCGCATCTTCTTTGGCCGCGGGTACTTGTTGCGCTGGAAGAGTTTCTGCACGTAGCCCGCGGACTTGCGCGGCGCCTTGGTCACGCGCCTAGGCAGCTTCATGTGGCCGACCACGATGGGCGGGTTGGCGATCCCGGAGGCATCGATACGGCCCGACCAGCCGCCTTCCGTGGTCACCCACGGGCGCGGATCCTTGGTCTGGTTGGCGGGCGTATTGACCACCGCCAGCAACGGCTGCTTCTTGGTGGCCAGGGCGATGACGTCGCCGACCTGCAGCTTGGCCAGGACCGTGGTGACCTCCTTGGAGCGTTCCTGCTTGCCGCTGACCTGGGAGGAGCGTTCCTCCGCGGTCAGCTCCTGGCGCAGCTGGATATAGTCCAGCAGCTCCTGGCGGGCGGTGGTGGCATCGCTGGCCGGCGGGGCCAGCGCACTGATTAACTCGTCGAGCTGCTCGCGCAGCTGGCGGGCGCGGTGCTCGGCCTTTTCGACCTCGCGGGTTTCCTCGACCACGGAGCCGTCGGCCTGGAACTGCGCGAAGGACTTTTCCATCAGGCGCAGCGAATCCTCGAAGCCGAGCATGCCCAGCAGGTTGATGGCCATGTTGTAGCCGGGCTCGAAGGTGGAGACCAGCGGGTAGGTGCGCGTGGAGGCCAGACCCGCGACGTAGTGCGGATCCATCGCCGGGGCCCACTGGACCACGGCGTTGCCCAGCGTGTCGATGCCGCGGCGGCCGGCGCGGCCGGTCAGCTGCGTGTACTGGCCCGGGGTGAGGTCCACGTGGGCCTCGCCGTTGAACTTGATGAGCTTTTCCAGCACCACCGTGCGCGCCGGCATGTTAATTCCTAGCGCCAGCGTCTCCGTGGCGAAGACCGCGCGCACCAACCCGCGGACGAAGAGGTCTTCGACGATGTGACGGAAGGCCGGCAGCATCCCGGCGTGGTGGGCGGCGAAACCGCGGCTCAAGGCTGTGCGCCAGGACTTAAAGTTCAGCACCTCCAGGTCTTCTTCCGGGATCCCCTCGACGCCGGCGTTGACCGTCTCGACGATCTCGGCGGCCTCCTCCGGGGTGGTCAGGCTCATCCGGGAGCGCAGGCACTGGTAGAGCGCGCCGTCGCAGCCGGCCCGGGAGAAGATGAAGGTAATCGCCGGCAGCATGTCCTTGCCCTGCAGGGCCTTCAGCACCTCCGGGCGGCCCAACGGGCGGTAGCGGTCCTGGGGGCGTCGTGCGCCGCTGCGGCCGCCGCCCGAGCGCGCCCGAAAGCCCTTCCCCGACTGGTAGTCCGCGCGGCCCTCGTCCGTATCGCCTGCCTCCAGCCGGCGGACGCGGCGGAGAAGCTCGTGGTTGACCTCCCCGTCGGTGCCGGGTTCGAAGAGAGAATAGACCTGACGGCCGATCATCATCCACTGATCCAGCGGCACCGGGCGGTGCTCGGAGACGATGACTTCGGTCTCGCCGCGCACGGCGCGCAGCCAGCGTCCGAACTCCTCCGAGTTCGACACCGTGGCGGACAGCCCGATGATGGAGACATACTCGTCCAGGTTCAGAATCACTTCTTCCCAGACCGCGCCGCGGGAGGCATCCGCCAGGAAGTGGATCTCATCCATGACCACGTGGCTTAGGCGATCCAGCGCGGGCGACTTCGCGTAGATCATGTTGCGCAGCACCTCGGTGGTCATCACGACTATCTCCGCGTCGCCGTTGATGGAGACATCCCCGGTGAGCAGGCCGACGGCGTCCTCGCCGTGCTGGTCGACCAGGTCGTGATACTTCTGGTTGCTCAGCGCCTTAATCGGGGTGGTGTAAAAGCACTTAGTCCCCCGGGACAGCGCCAGGGAGACCGCGAATTCGCCGACGACGGTTTTGCCGGCGCCGGTCGGCGCGCAGACCAGCACGCCGCTTCCGCGCTCTACCGCCTGGCAGCCGAGTAGCTGGAACTCATCGAGCGAATAGGACAGGTTGTGCGAGAAGTATTCCAGATGCGACTGCGTCATAGCCGCCCAGCTTACCCGGCCCTAGAGCACGTCGTCGAAGAAGCCGGCCTGCGGCTGCTGCGGGCGGGCCTGGCGGCTGCCTTGCTGCGGCTGGGCGCTTAACGGACGCGCGGGCGCCGGGGCGCTGGGATGGCTGCTCGGCGGGTTGACCGGGGTGGGCGCGGGTACCGGTTCGGCCGGCCCCACCGCCCCCGGGCCGGGGCCCAGCGGCGAGGCCTGCTCGTCGTCTAGGTCCATCCACTCCGGGCGCTGGCGGTTGCGGCGCTTGTCGTTGATGCGGCAGAACTGGAAAGCCGACTCGATGAGGATCCACAGGGCCGCGGACAAGGCAATGAGCGAGTAAGGGTCGGCCGGGGTGATAAAGGCGGAGATGATCATCACAATGATGAACAGGATGCGGCGCTTGCCCTTGACGTGCTCGTACTCGAGCACGCCGACCAGGTTGAGCGCGATGATGATCAGCGGGACCTCGAAGGCGATGCCGAAGAGGATGAGCATGGTCAGCATCAAACCGAAGTACTCGTTACCGGTCAGCGCGGCGGTCTGGTATTCCGCGCCGACGGACATCAGGAACTCCAGGCCCTCGGAGAGGACGAAATACGCCAGCGCGGCGCCGGCGACGAAGAGCACGCCGGCGACGCTGACGAACATGAAGGTGTAGCGCTTTTCCTTCTTGTGCAGGCCCGGCACGATAAACGCCCACACCTGGTAGAGCCAGACGGGCGAAGAGATGACCGCGCCGGCCAGGGCGCCGACCTTGATGCGCAGCATGAGCATCTCGAACGGGGTCGTGGCCAGCAGGCGGCAGGTGCCGTCGTTGGTGAAGTCGGCGCGCTTGTCCGCCGGCAAAGAGCAATAAGGCTCGCGGAGGATCTCGCCCAGGGTGGACCAGCCGAACGGGGCGTTTTGGTACCAGAGGAAACCAATGATCGTGCCGACCACCAGGGCGAGCAGCGAGTAGACAATGCGCCGGCGCAGCTCCTGGAGGTGCTCGATGAGCGTCATCTCCCCCGTCGGGTTCTTGCGCGCCCGGCGGGCCTCCTGTGCCTTCTTCAGGCGTGCCCACGCGCCTCCGCGCTGCCGTTGACGGCGCGCCGGTGCGCCGGCGCGAGCACTGGGTTGCGGTAGGGGCCGCGAACCTTCAGAACCCTTCGGGCTAGGTGACATCGCTTCTAGAACACTTCCTGGTTAGCACGACACAAGACGAACAGCTCCCGCGAACGGGCGGGTGGGGACTTTACTGATTGTCAGGACGCGGTGCCTGCTGGTTGTTCTGGTCGTAGCGCGGCTGCATCTGCGGGCTGTTCCAGAAGTCCTCGTCCGACTGCTGCTGGCTAGCCGGGGTCTGGCTGATCTGGCCCTGCTGTTGCTGGCGCTGCTGCTGCTCGTCCTGGTAGCGCTGGTCGTCGTTGCCCATCTCGTGGACCTCCGACTTGAAGATGCGCATCGAACGACCCATCGAGCGGGCCAGATCCGGCAGCTTCTTCGCGCCGAAAAGCAGCACGATCAGCAGAATGATAATGGCAATTTGGGCGGGTCCGACCGTCATAGTATTTCTCTCTTTCTCCTCCACAGGCGCCGCGGAGCGGCGATTTTGCCCCTAAGAGCCTAACGCATTCGCTGGTTACTCGCTAAAGGTTGCCAGCGGCTAATTAGTCAGTATATCTCTGCAGGCCCGCTTCGCTGGCGTGCGCAATAGCATTCTTAACCGAATCTGGGCCAATTACCCGGAACCTGTCAGCATGCCCGACAGCAAACCGCGCGAACCACTCCACCGATCCGATGGGCATAGAGGCTGCTACGTAGCCGTTTCCGAGATCCTCGCCCAACCGGATGTCGTAGTCATCGGCCAGCCAGGTGGCTTCCTTCTTCAGCTCAATATGGGCTCTGTCACTGTCCGCTAGCCCGAAGGGGTCCCGCGGATCGAAATCCAGCTGCCGCAGATGGGGCTGGGCCTCCTCGTCCAAGACCGTGGCCTGGCGGATCCGGTCCATGCGGAAGCGCCGGTGCTCCCCCTTGTCTTCTTCCCAGGCCACCAGGTAAACCTGCGAGTCGAAGATGAAGATGCGGGCCGGGTGGACGGTCCGGGTGCGCTCCTCGTTGGAGCTGGCCGACCAGTAGCGCAGCCGGAGTTGCCGCTTGGTCTCAATAGCCCGGGCCGCGGCCACCTGCGCGGCCGACTCGGCCTCCTCCGGCTGGGCGATGGAGTCGTAGATAGCGCGGGTCTTATCGTCCATGATGCCGCGGACCTTCTCCGCTGCGCTTTGGACCGCGGCCGTGTCGATGAGCCCGGGCATGGACTCCAGCGACTCCAGCGTCAGCAGCAGGGCGCCGGCTTCCGTGGGGGTAAGCCGCAGCGCCTGGTTGAGCCCTTGGTCGTCCACGATGGTCACGCCTTCGCGGTAGCCGAAGCTGATGTCGATCAGATCCTCGGTGCGCTGCCCCACCCCGGAACAAAAAAGGCGGTTGAGCGCGCTGTTGAGCTCGGCCACGTCCATGCCGAGGTCCTGGGCGGCCTCCATGAGCGTGGCCTTGGGGTGGCTACGGAAATAGGGGATCAAGTTCAGGGACTGGACCAGGGCGTGCAGTTTCTGGGGTGCGTCGGCCATTAGTAGCGGGCCTCCTCATCCTGGTTGTCCTGGGAAGCGGTGGCGGCAGCCGCGCGCAGCAGCGCGGCGATGTCCTCGCGCACGCTGGCCGGCTCGAGCACCTCCACGTCCGCGGCGTAACCGGCGGCCGTGCGCACGAGGAAGTCGCGCGAGATTTCTTCTATCACCACGGTGCCGTCGGGGCCCGGCGTGCCGAGGGCTTCCAGCTCCCCGGCTTTGCCAGCGGGGATGCGCAGGACGGCGCGCTCGACGACGTCCCGGTTAAGGGAGGCTTCCACGACCTCCTGCAGGGACTGGGTGGGCTCGCCGTGTTCCGGGGTCTGCCGGGTCGCGCGGATCTCGGTGACCCGCAGCAGCCGGAAGGCGCGGGGCGCACCGCGATCGTTATCCCAGCCCACCAGGTAGACGCGGTTGTGCAGGGTCACCAGCCCCCACGGGTCCATGGAACGGGACTGGGCGCTTTGCTGCGGTCCGGGCACGTAGGTGAAGTTGATCCGCAGCCCCTTGCGCACGGTGGTCAGGATGTCGCGCACGATGTTTGGATCCAGGCGGGTCAGGTCATTGTCCGCGGTGTAGACCGGAGCGCCGCTTAGGTCGCGGGAGGCCCCGGAGGCCGCGATCTTCGTCCACGCGGACGAGGAGAACGAGCTCAGCCCGCCCGGCTGCCCCATTCCGGCGGCCACGCCCAGGACCATGGCCTCCTCCGGGGTGAACTCGACCTCGGCTAGCTGGTAGTCGGCCTGCTGCATGCGGTAGACAGACTGGCTGCGCTCTTCGCCGAGTCCCCCGCTGGTTTTGGACGCCGACTGGATAACCGGCACGCCGGCGCGCTGCAGGCTGCGGATGTCGCGGCTGAGTTGCTTGTGGAAGGCCTCGTCGCCCAGGTCCTGGTAGCCCGCCACGTGGGAGCGGATCCACGCGGCGGAGCGGTCGGGGCTGCCGCCGTTCGAGGCGGCGCCGTGGAGGGCGAAGCAGAGATTGGTCAAACGCTCGACGGCCTTGTCGCGGCGCGAGCCCTGCGTGACGGTAGCACCAGCCAAGTTCTCTCCGCTCTCCTTCCCCGTGGCACGAGCACGCCGGCCGGTTTCGCCGGCTGGGCAGTGCCTGCCTAGTGTCCTTGATTTTCCTGCATGTAGTCTAGCAGCGGTTTAAGCCGGGGATCGTCCGCGACGAAAGGATCTAGGAACTGCTCGACGCGGGGCTCGGGCCGGTTGACCTTGAGCTTGGTCCAGTCGACGGTGACGTTGGCACCGGTCTGCCGCGCGGCGGCCAGGAATTTCCCGCGCATCGCCGCCCGAGTCGTGGCCGGGGCCTGCTCGCGCGCGGCGGCGATCGCCTCGTCCGTGGTCCACCGCCGGACCAGGCCGCGGCGGCTCAGCACACTGTAGAGCCCGCGCCCTGCCCGGATGTCGTGGTAGGTCAGATCGACCTGCGCCAACTTGGGGTGCGACCAATCGCAGTCCAGCTTCTGCTGGAAGCTGTCCAGCAGCTTCTTCTTGATCACCCAGTCGATCTCCTCATCGACCTGGCTGAAGTCCTGCGTCTCGACGGCCGTGACCATGCGCTCCCACAGGTCGACGACCCGGCGCATCTCGCTGTTCGGCGTGCCCTCGTCGGGCCGCTCGTCCATCCAGCGCGCGGCAGCGCTAACCAGCTGGCGCTGCACCTCGATGGCCGGGATGGTGCGCCCGTCCTCCAGGGTCAACGGGGTCTGGCCGGTCTGGTCGCCGGCGATGGCGCGCATCTGGGCAATGGGCTCGTTGACAGCGAAGCTGGGCACGTCGAAGCCGGCCTCGAGCATCTCCAGCATCAGCAGGGCCGAGCCCACCTTCAGCGCGAAGGTCGGCTCCGCCATGTTTGAATCACCCACGATGACGTGCATGCGGCGGAAGCGGGAGGAATCCCCGTGCGGCTCGTCGCGGGTATTGATGATGGGCCGCGAGCGCGTCGTGGCCGAGGAAATGCCTTCCCAGACCTGGTCCGCGCGCTGCGAGAGCACGAACTGCGCGGGAGCAGACCCCGTCGCCGGCTTGATGCGCCCGGCGCCGCAGATGAGCTGCCGGGTGATGAAAAACGGCAGCAGCGCCGTGCTCAGCTCTTTGAGCACGAGGTGGCGCGAGACCAAGTAGTTCTCGTGGCAACCGTAGGAATTGCCGGCCGAGTCCACGTTGTTCTTGAACAGGTAGACCGCGTTTGCCTCCCCGCTCGCGCGCAGTTCCTCCTCGGTGGCGCGGGCGAGTTCATCGACGATGGCATCGCCGGCGCGCTCGTGGTTGAGCAGCTGGGTCAGGCTGTCGCACTCGGCCGTGGCCACCTCGGGGTGCGAGCCGACGTCCAGGTAGAGGCGCGACGAATTGGCGGTGAAAATATTCGAGGACGAGTACTTCTCCACCACCGGGCGGAAGAGCTTGCGTGCCAGCTCATCCGGGTCCAGGCCGCGGCGGTCCTCCGGCGACGAGGAGAACAGCCCGTATTCGGTCTCGATGCCCATAATCCGGCGCGCGAAGGGCCCGGGCGCCTGCTGCGGGCCGTGGGTGGACAGCGGGCTCACCGGCTACTGCCCGCCCTTCTGCACGTAGTGGCGGACGAATTCCTCGGCGTTGTTTTCCAGCAGGCCGTCGATCTCATCGAGCAGATCGTCGGTTCCGGTGGTCGAAATCTGTGCCTGGCCGGAGCCCAAGGCGCCGTCTTCGGCGGAGCCATCGTGGTCGTCGCCGCCACCAGAGTGAATCTGTTGGTTCTGCTGTGACATGGTGTTGTCTTCTCCCTTCCCAGGCCGGTGCCTTTAAGGTGCGTGTGTCTAAAGCTTCGCTAGTGCTACTAGTTCTAACGGTACTCCGGGCTAATCCCCTCGGTCTTAAGCCGGGAGATGAGCTGGTCGATCCCCAGCTCGCCGTGGATTATCGCCTCGCGGGTCTCCGGCGGCGCCGTTAGGAGTTCGTCCAGCTCGAAAAGCGCGGTGAGATCGCCCTGGCGAAGCGCCACGTACTGCCAGTTCGCCGAGATCAGATCGGCGGCGTAGTGCTGCATGAACGCTCCCCGCAGGCCCGCCCGGGAACCCGGCGGGGCGACCTCGGCGGCACGCTCGATCTCCTCCTCGCTGACCAAGGTGCGCAGCTGCCCGCGGCGCACCAGCGCGTGGTAGAGGGACTTGGCCGGGTCGATGTCGGTGTACTGCAGGTCAATGAGCGCCAGCTTGGGGTCATCCGCGGTCACCCCGCGATCCAGGTAGCCCTTGATGAGGCGGTACTTGGCTACCCAGTCCAGCAAGTGCGCGGCCTGCAGGGGATCGGCATCGAGCAGCTCGATAACCTCGTCCCAGCGGCGCAGGACCTCGCGCTCGGCGTCGGTGTCCGCGCTAACCCGCGAACGGTAGACGGACAGGATTTCCAACGCGGTCGCCTCGCCGCCGCCGCGCAGCGGCAGCTCCTCCTTGAGCTCCAAGTCCCGGCTGACGGTGCTCACGGCCTCGACCGGGTTGGCCAGGCGCACGTCGCCGAAGTCCACGCCGGCCTCGATGGCGTCCATGACCAGGGAGGTCATCCCCAGCTTCAGCAAGTTGGAGGTCTGCGACATATTGGCGTCGCCGATGATGACGTGCAGGCGCCCGAACTGGTGGGCGTCGGCGTGCGGCTCGTCGCGGGTATTGATGATGCCGCGGTTGAGCGTGGTCTCCAGGGAGATCTCCTGCTCGATATAGTCCGCGCGTTGGGAAATCTGGAAACCGGGCTCCTCGCCCTCCGGGCCAAGCCCGACGCGCCCGGCGCCGGTAACAACCTGCCGGGTAACGAAGAACGGGATGAGGCCCTGGGCTAGGTCATCGAAGTCAGTGCTGCGCGACCACTGGTAGTTCTCGTGGGAGCCGTATGATGCCCCCTTGCCGTCCACGTTGTTCTTGTAGAACTTCAGCGGCGGGCAGGGCTCGTGATCACTTAAGACCGAGGTATCCTGTGCCGTCAGCTGGGCCACGGCCGCGGCCGCCTTGCGCAGCACCACGTCGCCCGCGGCATCGTAGAGCATGCCCTCCCAGGCGTTCCGGCACTCCGGCGAGGAATACTCCGGGTGGGCATGGTCGACGTAGAAGCGCGCGCCGGAGGCAGTGACCACGTTGGCCACGCCGATGGCGTGCGGGTCCACCACTGGGACGGTCTGGTAGCGCTTGAGGTCGAAGCCGCGGCTGTCGCGCAGCGGGTGCTCCTCGGCGAAGTCCCAGCGCGTGCGGGCGTCGGTGTGCAGGGCGGCGTAGGCGACCACCGCGTGGGTCGAGGAGACGATCGGCGAGAAATCCGGCCGATCGGGGGTCACGATGGCGTATTCGGTCTCGGTTCCTAGAAGGCGTGCCACGTGGGGCTCCTAAATCCAATCAATTCGACGTGCGTGATGGGCTGCCCGGTGGCGTTGCCGCCGACGATCTTGGCCCACTCCTCCGGGTTGGTCGAGGTCGGCACGTGCTCGCTCTCCGACTGCTCGGCCGCGATCGCCTGGGACAAGTGGCGCATCTCGATGGCCGCCTGCTTGCCCGTGGCCAGGGACTCCTTGATGGCCAGCTTCTTGGCACGGGCCACGATATTGGCGATCATCGCGCCGGACACGAAGTCGCGATAATGGAGAGTGGTCACCGAGTCGTCGGCGTGGTGCAGGTTGACGAACGGGCGCGGGGCGAAAAGCTCCGCGATGCTCGACGAGATCAGCGCCTCCCGGTCTCCCGCGTGCGGGATGGACTCCGGGAAATGGCGCTGCATGATTTCGCGCGCGCCCTGCTTGTTGGGCCGGCTGACGCGAATCTTGATGTCGAGGCGGCCCGGGCGCATGATCGCCGGGTCGATAAGCTCCTCGCGGTTCGTCGCGCCGATGACGATGACGTTGCGCAGGTCCTCCACGCCGTCGAGCTCAGCCAGCAGCTGCGGGACGACCGTGGTCTCCATGTCGGAGGACACGCCCGAGCCGCGGGTGCGGAAGATGGACTCCATCTCGTCGAAAAAGATGATGACCGGGCGGTTGGTGGACTTGCCGGCCAGCTCGCGGGCGCGCTCGAAGATCAGGCGGATCTTGCGCTCGGTCTCGCCCACGAATTTGTTGAGCAGCTCCGGCCCCTTGACGTTGAGGAAGTAGCTGGGCTCGCCCGCCCCCATCTTCTGCGCCAGGGAGTGGGCCACCGCCTTGGCGATGAGCGTCTTGCCACAGCCCGGCGGGCCGTAGAGCAGAACGCCCTTGGGCGGGTGCAGCTCGAAGGAGCGGTAGAGCTCCGGGTGCAGAAAGGGCAGTTCCACCGAGTCCCGGATCTGGGTGATCTGCGCGTCCAGGCCGCCGATATCAGAAAACTCGACCTCGGGGATCTCCTCCAGGGACAGCTGGGAAACCTCCGTCTTGGCGACGACCTCCAGCCCGATGCCGGCCTTCGTATCCGCCAGCACGGTATCGCCGGCGCGCAGCGAATCGCGCAGCGACTCGGCCAGGGTGATGACCCCCTCGTCGGCCGGGCCGTTGGTGACCAGGGCTCGGTCGGGGCCCAGGCGCTCCAACACGGTGGCCAGGTGCCCGGTACGCTGGGCTGCCACGCCCTCGACTACGACGATGCCATCGCCGATGCGCACCTGCTGGCCCACCCGCAGGGAGCCCTGCTCCACCTCGGGGGAGATTTTCAGGCGCATGTGGCGCCCGTTGGTAAAGACCTCGGCCTCCTCACGGCCGCCGGAAGGAGTCTGGCTATAGCCCAGGAACGTGCCGTAGGTCGAGGCCGGCTCGGCCAAGGCGTTGACATCGGCGGCGAGCTGGCCGAGCTTGTCGCGCGAATCCTTCAGCAGCTCCGCGAGCTTCGCGTTGCGGTCGGCCAGCTGTGAAATCTGGCGACGCAACTCTTTCGTGTCATCCATGTCACTACCCTAACGTTTTTAGCGACGAGCGGACTATCCGCCCCAACATTGTGCGGGGTTGCCTATCCCCCGCGGATAGATTCCCTAACGGCGGGCGCGGCGCTGCGGGCGCGGCGGCGTCACCCCGTCGGCTAGGCGACGGGTCCAGATGAGGAAGGCCGTGTGCGCGTTCATGCGGTGCTCCGGGCGCGTGGCCAGGCCCTCGACCTTCCACTCGCGGACCAGGGATTCCCAGGCACGCGGCTCGGTAAAGCACTTGAGCTCACGGATGCCTTCCATCACCTTCATCAGCTGCGGCACGGTGGCCACGTACGTCATGAAGACGCCACCCGGGATCAGCAGGTCGCGGACCTTCTCCAGGTGCTCCCAGGGCTCCAGCATGTCCAGGATAATCCGGTCGACCGGGCCACCCAGGTCTTCGACCTGCACGTCGGCCAGATCGCCCAGGCGCGGGGTCCACCACTCCGGTGTCTCGCCGAAGTATTCCTTGACGTTGTCCACGGCGTATTCCAGGTGGTCGTCGCGCACCTCGTAGGAAAAGACCTGGCCCTCCGGGCCAACTGCGCGCAGCAGGGTCATCGACAGCGCGCCCGAGCCGGCGCCGGCCTCCAGTACGCGGGCGCCCATGAAGATATCGCCCTCAACCAGGATCTGGGCCGAGTCCTTGGGGTAGATGACGGCCGCGCCGCGGGGCATCGACAGCACGTGGTCCACCATCAGGTGGCGGAAGAGCAGGAAGTCCGAGCCCAGGCTGGAGGTGACCACCGAACCCTCGTCGAGGCCTACGATCTGGCTGTGCTCGATGATGCCCTTATGCGAGTGGAACTGACCACCCTCGGCTAGGACGATGGTGTAGTGCCGGCGCTTGGCATCGGTGAGCTGGACGCGGTCGCCGTACTGGAAGGGGCCGGAATAGGCCATGTGCTTGTTGCTCCTTGCATCTTATTGGGCCAGAAAGGCTGGCCGCCCGTTGTGAAGCGGGGACCAGTCAACCCGGCTATTTTAGCCGACCAGGTATTCCAGCAGCGCGCCGGACAGTGCAGCCTGGTCAGAAACGCCGACCATCTCGCGCGCCGAGTGCATCGACAGCATGGGCACGCCGATGTCCACGGTCTCGATGCCTAAGCGGGTGGCGGTAATCGGCCCGATGGTGCTGCCGCAGGGCACGTCGTTGTTGGCCACGAAGCGCTGGAAGGGCACGCCCGCGCGCCGGCAGGCGTTCTCCCAGCGGGTGATGGATTCGGAGTCGGAGGCGTAGCGCTGCTTGCCGTTGATCTTGGTCACCGGGCCGTGGCCGATGAGCGGCTGGTGGTGCGGATCGTGCTTCTGTGCGTAGTTGGGGTGCACCGAGTGCGCCGCGTCCGCCGACACGCAGTGCGACTGGGCGAAGACGCGGAAGAGATCGTCGCCGCTGGCGCCCAGGCCGACGGCAGTGCGCTGGAGGATATCGGCCAGGATGGGGCCCGCCGCGCCGTAGCGCGAGTTGGAGCCGACCTCCTCGTGGTCGAAGGCGGCCATCACCAACACGTCAGGGCCGTCGTAGCCCTGGGCCGCGGCCTTGAAGGCCTGCAGGCTAGCGTGCACGGAGCTCAAATTGTCCATCCGGCCGGCGGCGATGAACTCTTCGGCCGGGCCGAACAGTCCGGCCGGCTGCGCGGCGGCAGTAATCAGGTTGAACGCGGCGATGTCCGTGGCCTGCACCCCCAGCTGCTCGGCGACGTACTCGCCCAGCGAGGCATACTTGCCCCCGTCACTGAGCTGCCAGACCGGCTGCAGGTGGAACTGGCGGTCCGGGGTGAACTCGTCCTTGCGCACCATGTGGATGGCCAGGTTCGGGATCCGCAGGATGGGGCCGGTGCTGACCAGGTGCGTGGTCTGGTCCCGCAGGGTCACCTGACCGGCCAGGGTCAGCTCTCGGTCGAACCAAGAGTGCAGAATCGGCCCGCCGTAGACCTCCACCCCGATCTGGTCCCAGCCGGCATGCTGGAAATCCGGCTCGGGCTTGACCGTGAACCCCGGCGAATCGGTGTGGGAACCGACGATCCGAAAGCCCCGCAACTTCTCGCCCGCGCCCTCAGCCAGCCGGGGCGGGACGATATAAGCCATCACGGCGCCCCCGCGGACCACAACGTGACCGCCGGGGCTCACGTCCCACGCGTCCTCCTCGCGCTGGCGTTGGAAACCGGCTGCCACCAGCTCGCGTTCCACGTTGGCCGCGGCGTGGTAGGAACTCGGGGAAGCGTCAATGAAGTCGAGGAAATCCTGCGTGCTAGTCATACCCTCTACCTTGCCACGTCCGCGCGCGCGATAGGGTAAAAACACCATGACTGAATCTTCCCAGCCCGCTACCCCGGCCCAGCCGCGCAAGCCGCGGCCCCTGGCGCTATCGCCCTCCCGCGCCTCCGACTACCAGCAGTGCCCCCTCCTCTACCGTTTCCGCGCGATCGACCGCCTCCCGGAGCCCAAGACCTTGGCGCAGGTCAAGGGCACCCTGGTCCACGCCGTCCTGGAGGAAATGCACGAGCTGCCGCGCGAGCAGCGCACCTATCCAGCCGCGGTGAAGATGATCAAGCCGGCCTGGGAGAAAATGCGCGCCGGGGACGCCGAGCTGGACGAGCTGGTGCCCGAAGATCAGACCCTCGATTTCTTCGTCCAGGCCCGCGCGCTGGTCAAGGGCTATTTCGAGATGGAAAACCCGCAGGGCTTCGACTGCCAAGAAGTCGAGATGTACGTCAACACGGTCCTGCCCAACGGCGTGCCCGTGCGCGGGTTCATCGACCGCGTCGACGTCGCCCCGACCGGTGAGGTCCGCGTGGTCGACTACAAGACCGGCAAGAAGCCGGCGCCTAGGTTCAGCCACTCGGCGCAGTTCCAGATGCGCTTCTACGCGCTGGTCTACTGGCGCCTGCTGGGCACCATCCCCACCCAGCTGCGCCTGATGTACCTCAAGGTCATCGACTCGATGTTTTTGACCCCCAGCCGCGAGGAACTCGAGTACTTCGAGCGCGATCTCGGCGAGTTATGGGCGCGCATCGAAGGCGACGGCAAGGCCGGCACCTTCCACCCGAAGACCTCGAAGCTGTGCGGCTGGTGTTCCTTCCAGGACCTGTGCCCGGCCTTCGGAGGCGCTCCCCCGGCCTACCCGGGCTGGCCCGGCTCGGCGGCCGATGCCGCCCCCACCAGCTAGCCGGCCTTCCGCCGCGCCCGTTATTCTGCCCCGGCTCGGCCTGCAGCCCTACCGGCGGAAAGCCCTGCGCAACGCGTAAAACCCCGCAGGCCCGAAACTCGAAAGTTCGGGCCGCGGGGTTTCGCGATCCTTAAGCTATGTAAAGCCTAGAACAGGCCGGAGATGAGGCCGTCGGCGTCGACGTCGATGTTGTTGGCCGCCGGCTTCTTCGGCAGGCCCGGCATGGTCATGACGTTGCCGGTCAGGGCGACCACGAAGCCCGCGCCGGTACGCGGCAGCAGCTCGCGCACGTGCAGCGTGTGTCCTTCCGGGGCGCCCAGGGCCTGGGCGTCGTCCGAGAAGGAGTACTGGGTCTTCGAGATGACCACCGGGAGCGTGTCCCAGCCGTTGTCCTTCAGGTACTTCAGGTCCTTGATGGCCTTGGAGCCGTACTCGACCTTGTCCGCGCGGTAGATCTCCGTGGCGATCTTCTCGATGGAGGCTTCGATGCCCTCCGCCGGGTCGTACAGCGGCGCGGAGTTGCCGCCCAGGTTGTCCAGGACGATCTGGCCCAGCTCGAGGGCGCCGTCGCCGCCCTTGGTGAAGACCTCGACCTCGGCCAGCTGCACGCCGACCTTCTCGGCCCAGTCGCGCATGAAGTCACGCTCGGCCTGGGTATCCGACGGGAAGAGGTTGAGCGCGACCACCGGGGTGACGCCGAACTTGCGCACGTTTTCGACGTGGCGCTGCAGGTTCACCACGCCCTTCTCGAGGGCCTCGACGTTTTCGTTGGTCAGCTCGTCCTTGGCCACGCCGCCGTTGTACTTCTGGGAGCGGATGGTGGCCACCACCACGGCGGCGTCCACGTTCAGCTCGCCGAAGCGGGACTTGATGTCCACGAACTTCTCGCCGCCCAGGTCGGCGCCGAAACCGGCCTCGCTGAGCACGACCTCGCCGTATTCCAGGGCGGTCTGCGTGGCCAGCAGGGTGTTGCAGCCGTGCGCGATGTTGGCGAAGGGGCCGCCGTGTACGAACGCGGGGGTCCCGCCCAGGGTCTGGACCAGGTTCGGGTTGAGGGCATCGCGCATCAGCGCGGTAAGCGCCCCCTCGGCCTCGAGGACACGGGCGGTGACCGGGGCCTGGTCGTAGGTGTAGCCCACGGTGATATCGCCCAAGCGCTTCTTCAGGTCCTCCAGGCTGGTGGCCAGGCCGAGGATGGCCATGATCTCGGAGGCGGCCGTGATGGTGAAGCCGGTCTCCGCCGGCACGCCGTGGGCCGGGCCGCCCAGGCCGGTGACGACGCCGCGCAGGGCGCGGTCGTTGACGTCCAGGCAGCGCTGCCAGGTCACCCGCCGCGGGTCGATGTTCAGCTGGTTTCCCTGGTGGATGTGGTTGTCGATGATGGCGGCCAGCGTGTTGGTCGCCGCGGCGATGGCGTGCAGGTCGCCGGTGAAGTGCAGGTTGATGTCCTCCATCGGCACGATCTGGGAGTAGCCGCCGCCGGCGGCGCCGCCCTTGATGCCCATGACTGGGCCCTGGGAGGGCTCGCGCAGGGCCACGATGGCCTTCTTGCCCAGCTTGGCGATGGCGTCGGTAAGACCAATCAGGACGGTGGACTTGCCCTCGCCGGCCGGCGTCGGGGACACGCCGGTAACCAGCACGAGCTTGCCGTGCTCGCGGGAGTGGTCCAGCTTGGTGATATCGACCTTGGCCTTGGTGGTGCCGTACGGGATGAGGGCGTCGGCGGGCAGGCCGGCTTTCTCCGCGATATCGGCGATGGGCTGCAACTGGTGGGACTGAGCGATTTCAACATCGGATGGCTGAGTAGTCATGGTCCCTATCGTACCGAGCTGGCGCGCCCGTGTGGCCAGTTTCATCCATAGACCCAAAGCGATAGAAAAATCACCCCGGAACCGCTGTTGTACTGCGGCGCCGAGGTGACGAGAAAGCTGGGGATGCCCTCCCCGGTGGGCCTAGACCACCACTGCCCCGATGGCGTAGCAAAGCACGATGGACAGCACGATGCTGACCACGCCGGGGACCAGGAACGGGTGGTTGAACACTGCCTTGCCGATTCGGGTCGAGCCGGTGTCGTCCATCTCCACCGCCGCAAGCAGCGTCGGGTAGGTCGGCAGGACGAACAAGGCGGAAACCGCCGGGAACGCTGCCAGAGCCGTGAGCGGGCTAACGCCCAGCGCCAGGGCGGCCGGCATGAGGGCCTTGGTGGTAGCGGCCTGGGAGTACAACAGTGCGGCGGCCAGGAAGAGCACGACGGCCAGCAGCCACGGGGTGGCCTGGATAACGTCGCCGGCCAGGGCCTGGATGTCCTCGATGTAGTGGTTGATGAGGGTGGTGCCCAGCCAGGCCACGCCCAGCACGCAGACGCACGCGGACATGCCGGACTTGAAGACCTGCGTGCTCAGGACATCGCCGGCCGGGATCTTGGTGGCCATGACGATGGCGGTGGCGGCAGTCAGCATGACGGCCATGATGGCCTCGTTACGCGGCAGGGTCGGTTCTGCAATCAGGCCGACCTGCTCCGAGGTGATGGTGGCCCAGAGCATCACGATGACGATGGCGACCAGGAAGATGAGAACCGACAGCTTCGCGCCCGGTGCCGGGGTAAACGAGGACGCCCCGATGGGTTCCTTGACGCGGCCGGCGGCCTTGCGCTCGAGGTAGACCGGATCGACGTCCAGCTCCTTGCCCATCTTGTTGGCCAGCCAGGCCGCCGGGAAGATGGACAGGAAGGTCGCCGGGATGAGGACGGCCAGCACCTGCAGGTAGCCCACGCCGGCAGGCTCCAGGAGGGACGCCATCAGCACGACGGCTGCGGAAATCGGCGAGGCACAGATAGCCATCTGGGAGGCGACGACCGCAATCGACAGCGGGCGCGACGGACGCACGCCGCCCTCCTTGGCGACCTCCACGATGACGGGCATGGTCGAAAACGCGGTGTGGCCGGAGCCGGCGAGCACAGTCATCAGCCAAGTGACGACCGGGGCGAAATAGGTGATCTGGCGGGGGTTTTTGCGCAACAGGCGCTCGGCCAGGTGGACGAGGTAGTCCATGCCACCGGCGCGCTGCATGGCGGCGATGGCGGCGATGACGCACATGATGATGCCGATGACGTCGAAGGGAATGTCTTCGCGGGTGACCGGCACTCCGGTCAGGCCCAGGGCCAACACGCCCAAGCCGCCGGCGAAACCAATGGCGATGGAGCCCAGCCGGGCGCCCAGGAAGATTGCCGCGAGGACAATCAAGATATGGATAACAACCATGGAGGTCTCCAAACGTTGTAAAAAATTATCACTACGTTACTATTGTGCCCCGCCGGGGTGATTCATCCCAATTGAAATGCCCGGTTGTGTTGATTGCCACACCCGCTTCGGTGGATTGGCGTCCGTTAGGGCAAAAACAAACCCTCCGGCCGCGGGGCCGACTCCCCTATTCAGGGAGCCAGCCGCCGCAGCGGGAGGGCATGCCGAGCGTCGTGCTCTACGCGTTAAGAATTAGTTCTCATCCATGTAGAGCTTGCCGCGGAACTCCGGGTGCATGAGGTTTTCCACGGACAGCACGCGGTCCAGGGTCTCCTCGTCCAGCAGGCCCTTCTCCAGGACCAGGTCGCGCACGCCCTTGCCGGTCTCCAGGGACTCCTTGGCGATGAGGTCGCCGTTGTGGTGCCCGATGAAGGGGTTCAGGTAGGTCACGATACCGATGGAGCTCTCGACGTAGTGGCGGCAGACGTCCGCGTTAGCGGTGATGCCCTCCACGCACTTCTCACGCAGGGTATCCACGGCGTTGCCCATGATGCGGATGGACTGGAACAGGGCCTCGCCGATGACCGGCTCCATGACGTTGAGCTGGAGCTGGCCGGCCTCGGCAGCCATGTTGACGCTGATGTCGTTGCCGAAGACCTTGAAGCAGACCTGGTTGACGACCTCCGGGATAACCGGGTTGACCTTACCTGGCATGATGGAGGAACCGGCCTGGCGGGCCGGCAGGTTGATCTCGTTCAGGCCAGCGCGCGGGCCGGAGGACAGCAGTCGCAGGTCGTTGGAGATCTTGGACAGCTTCATGGCGGCGCGCTTGATGGCCGAGTGCAGCAGCACGTAGGCGCCGCAGTCGGAGGTGGCCTCGATGAGGTCGCGGGCGGTCTTCATCTCCAGGCCGGTGACCTCGGACAGCGCGGCGGTGACCTGGTGGCGGTAGCCGGCGGGGGTGTTCACGCCGGTACCGATGGCGGTAGCGCCCATGTTGATTTCCAGTAGGCGAGCCTGGGCGTCGCGCAGGACGGCCTGCTCCTCCTGCAGGTTGTGGGCAAACGCCTTGAACTCGTCGCCCAGGGTCATCGGGACGGCGTCCTGCAGCTGGGTGCGGCCCATCTTCAGGATGTCCTGGAACTCGTTGGCCTTCACGCTGAAGGCGTTCTGCAGCGCGTCCATCCGCTGGATCAGCTGGTCGATGGAGGCGTACAGGCCCAGGCGGAAGCCGGTCGGGTAAGCGTCGTTGGTGGACTGGGACATGTTGACATCATCGTTCGGGTTGATGATGTCGTAAGCGCCCTTTTCCTCACCGAGGTACTCCAGCGCCAGGTTGGCGATGACCTCGTTGGTGTTCATGTTGACCGAGGTGCCCGCGCCGCCCTGGAAGACGTCCAGCGGGAACTGGTCCATGCAGCGGCCCTCTTCCAGAATCTGGTCGCAGGCCCACATGATGGCCTCCGCCTTTTTCTTCGGCAGGGTGTGCAGACGGCGGTTGGCCATGGCGGCGGCCTTCTTGACCTGGGCCATGCCGCGGATGAACTCCGGAATGGAGTTGATGGTCACGTACGAGATCTGGAAGTTGTCCATGGCGCGCATGGTGTGCACGCCGTAGTAGGCGGAGTTAGGAACTTCCATCTCGCCGATGAGGTCCTGCTCGATGCGGGACTTCTTCGACTTAGCAGCGGTCTGCTTGGTCTGCTTGGTCTCCTTGTCGGACTTAGCAGAGTCGGAAGCGGTGGAGGCTGCGGTGGTTTCCTTGTCCTGGACGTCCTCAGAAGGCTTCTTAGTATCCTTCTTGGCATTCTTTGCCATCTCGGCGACGCTCCTTTGCGTTTTTCGGGGATGAATTTAAGTACTTCAAATACTTGACCCCCATGGTAGCTAGCAAAGGAGTTTTAGAATCCTCGCGCCGAAGGTGTACCCCTAAATGCGGGCAATGCGGAGTTCGGAACCCAGAATTGCCTCGGCGCCGAGGCCTGAAAGATCATCCATCAGTTGGTTCGCCTGCTTCTTAGGCACCAGCGCGCGCACCGCGACCCAGCCCTCGCGCGCCAGCGGAGACACCGTCGGGCCGGTCAGCCCCGGGGTGATTTCCGAGGCAGCCGGGAGGTTTTCCTCCGCGATGTTGTAGTCGATCATCAGGTAGCGGCGGGCGTTGAGAATACCGCGCAGACGCCCCAGGAGGATCTCCTCCTCGCGCCCCACGGTCGCGCCCTTGCGCTGGATGACCACGGCCTCGGAGCTAATCAGCGGCTCGCCGAAAGGCTCCAGCCCCTGCTCCCGCAGGGTGCGGCCGGTGGAGACCACGTCGGCGATGACGTCGGCGACGCCAAGCCGAATGGAGACCTCCACTGCCCCATCCAGGCGAATGACTTCGGCCTCCAAGCCGCGCTCGGCCAGGTCCTTGCGGACCAGGTTCGGGTAGGAGGTGGCGATGCGCTTGCCGCCCAGCTGGTCCACGCTCCAGCCCTCGCCCTTGACCCCGGCGTAGCGGAAGGTCGACCCGCCGAAACCGAGGTCGAGGATCTCTTGGACGTCGGCCTTGGCGTCGGCGGCCAGGTCACGGCCGGTCACGCCGATGTCCAGCACGCCCTTGGCCACGTAGATGGCGATGTCTTTCGGGCGGAGGAAGAAGAACTCCACCCCGTTGGCCTCGTCGACGACGTTGAGCGACTTGGAGTTGCCGCGGGACTTGTACCCGGCTTCCGCGAAGATGGACATCGCGGCTTCGGACAGCGAGCCCTTGTTGGGCACTGCGATAGTGATCATGCGTGTGTCTTTCTTCCCTGCTCGTGTGTACTCGAATGGACTGGGTACGCCGTGCGCCAGAGGCAGCGCAGCGCGGGCGTTAGAGGTACTTGTAGATGTCCTTGGGCTCGAGGCCACGGGCCAGCATCATCACTTGGGTCCAGTACAGCAGCTGCGAGATCTCCTCCGAGAGCTCCTCGTCGGATTCGTACTCTGCCGCCAACCAGACCTCGCCGGCTTCCTCGATGACCTTCTTGCCGATGTGGTGCACACCATGGTCCAGGGCGGCAACGGTGCCGGACCCTTCCTCCCGCTCGGTGGCCTTGGTCTTTAGCTCTGCAAATAAATCATCGAAGGTTTTCACGCCATCTATTGTTCCATAGAAATTAGCCAGTAGGTCGCAAGCGCTATTTTTCTACCCCCGATATGCGGTTATCTGCTGCCACCACGCGTAGACATCCGCAGCCCCAGCCGGGGCTAGGTGACGGTGGCCGTGCAGCTGCGAAATCTGCACTACCCCGTCTGGCACGGCGACGTGGTCGTCCTCCGGCAGGCCAATGACCCGGCAGCCCGCCTCGACCGCCGCGGTCATGCCGGCCGTGGAGTCTTCGAAGACCAGACAGTCCCCCGGGTCGGCGCCGACGCTGCGCGCAGCCTGGAGGTACATGTCCGGCGCCGGCTTGCCGGTGGGCACCTCGTCGCCACAGATCGTGTCGTAGAAAAACTCCGGCCCGATGGCCGCGATGGCCCCGTCGGCGACGTAGCGCTCCGTGTTGGTGGTCACCAACATTGGCATACCGTCCGCGTGGAGCTCGCGCAGCAGTTCCCGGACGCCGTCAAAGACCTCCAGGTTGCCGGCGAAAAGTTCCCGCACCTTGGAAAACATCAGCTTCCGGTACTTGGGGTAATCCTCTTCGGTCAGCGTGACCCCCGCCTTCGCCGCGCAGATCTCCAGCGTGGTGGCGAAGGTCGAGCCGACCGTGGCCAGCCGTTCCGTCGGCGTCAGGCGCTTGCCCAGGGTCTCCGAGAGGTAGAACGTCGCTTCCGCCCACAGCGGCTCAGAGTCGGTCAGCGTGCCGTCCATGTCCCAGAAGATGGCCCGGGGCCGGGCCGGGAAGCCGGTATCGCCCGGAGTTGTTGCGGCTTGGTCCAGGTGGGACTCGCTAGGAAGCGGCATAGAAATTCGTGACTACTTTCTTCTTGGGTCGGCAAATTCGCGCCCGGGTGCGCGGGCGCGCTGCTGCGCCAGCTATGGCGCCGTGGCGTGGCGGCGGGGGCTAGTCCGGCTCAGGGATCTGCGCCAGGGCCTCGTCGTCCGCGCCGGTCGCGGCGGAAGCGGAGTAAACGAGCTCGGCGAGCTCTTCCTTTTCTTCCGGCTCCAGCACCGCGTAGTCGTTGGCCTTGTTGAAGGCGACCAGCTCCACCTGCCGCTTGGCGATCACCGCGGAGAGGACGTCGCCGTTCGGATCGTCCGGGACCGCGTCTAGGTCGTCCAGCAGGCCTTCGATAATCTCCTTGAGGTCCGGCAGGACCGCGGGATCGAAGGGCTGGTCCCAGAACTCTTTCTCGTCTTCCTTTAGGTAGTCACCCGTGGCGAAAGACTTAAGGTTGGCAATGAACTCGTCGACGGTGGGCTGGAAATCTGCGCGAATGCTCATGCGCTTAATTCTTACTCAATTCCGCTACGCTCGCACGCCGAGCAGGCTTCGCAGCGCAACCGTCACCAGCTGCTGGGCGGCAGGATCGTCCTCCCCGCGCTCGCCGGCGGCCCACTCGTCGAGGGCCTCCAGCACGCGCGGGGTATCCAAGTCGTCGGCCAAGGCGGCGCGGATGTCCTGGACCAGTTCCTCGGCCCGCTCGCGGGAGCCGGCGTGCTCCAGGGCCTCGCGCCAGTGAGAAAGGCGCTGCTGGGCGGCCGCCAGGACCTCATCCGACCAGTCCCGGTCGCTGCGGTAGTGGCCGGCGTAGATGCCGATGCGGATGGCCGAAGGCTCCACGCCCTGTTCCACCAGCTTGTGGACGAAGACGAGGTTGCCCAGGGACTTAGACATCTTGGTCCCGTCCAGCCCGATCATGCCGGTGTGGACGTAGAAATCGGCCATGCGGTCCACGCCCAGGCCGGCCTCCGCGTGGGCGGCGGAGAACTCGTGGTGCGGGAACTTCAAATCGCTGCCGCCGCCTTGGATCTCGAAGGTCTTGCCCAGGCGGTTGGTCGCGATAGCCGAGCACTCGACGTGCCAGCCCGGGCGACCGGGCCCGAACGGGGACTCCCAGGCCGGTTCACCGTCGCGGTGCGCCCGCCAGAGCAGGGCATCCAGCGGGTTGCGCTTGCCGGCGCGGTCTGGGTCCCCGCCGCGCTCGGCGAAGAATTTCTCCATCTCTTCGCGGCTGTAGTTGGACTCGTAGCCGAACTGCTCCGTGGCCTCGATGGAGGCGTAAACATCCGGGTACTCCGGATCATCGACCACGTAGGCGGCGCCGCGGTCGAGCAGCTTCTGGACCAGCTCGACAATCTCGTCGACCGCTTCCATGGCGCCGACGTAGTCCTGGGGCGGGATGACCTCCAGCAGCTCCATGTCGGAACGGAAGAGATCGATCTGGGAGGTGCCCAGCTCGCGCCAGTCGACGCCGTCGCGCTCGGCGCGTTCAAAGAGCGGATCGTCGACGTCGGTGATGTTCTGCACGTAGTGGACGTCGTGGCCGTTGTCCATCAACATGCGGTTGACCAGGTCGAAGGTCACGTAGGTCGCCGCGTGCCCAAGGTGCGTGGAGTCGTACGGGGTAATGCCGCACACGTACACACCCGCCTGCGGGCCGTCGACCTTAACCTCGCGGACGGCGCGGTCCGCGGAATCAAAAAGCTGCAGGGGAACAGAAGCGCCCGGGACGGGCTGGATTTCGGGCTGGGGCCAAGTATGCATGCCCACCATCGTAACGCCGAGTCCCGCCGACGCGCATAACGCCACAGCCGGGCCTGTACGACCCACGGGCGAGTCCGACGCTAGCCCTACTCCTTAAGGCTGCAGCACGCCGAAGGCCAGCAGGGCCATGACAAAGAGGCCGACCGGGATACGGTAGGCGGCGAACCAAGAGAAGGAGTGGTTGGCCACGAACTTCAGCAGCCAGGCGATCGCGGCGTAGCCGACGACGAAAGCGATGCCCGTGCCGACCAGCAGCTGGGTGCCGGTGGCGGACTGCCCCACGGTCGGGCCGAAGGCATCGCCCAGCGAGAACAGGCCGGAGGCCAGCACCGCCGGGATGGCCAGCAGGAAGCTGAAGCGGGTGGCCACCTCGCGGTCAAGCCCTAAGAAGAGGCCGCCGGAGATGGTGCCGCCGGAGCGGGACACACCCGGGATGAGAGCCAGGCACTGGCACAGGCCCATGATGATGGCGTCCTTCATGGTCAGCTCGTCGAAGCCGCGGGTCTTCTTGCCCATCTTTTCGGCCAGGATGAACACGAAGGAAAACAGGACCAGCATGGCCGCGGTGATCCACAGGTTGCGCAGCGCGTCCCGGATGAGGTCCTTGCCGAAGAAGCCGATAATCCCGATCGGGATGGAACCGACGATGACCATCCAGCCCATCTTCCAGTCCTGGCCGCGCGAGTCCTTGTCGACCCAGCCACGGAACCAGCCGGACAGGATCTGCCAAATCAGCTTGGCGAAATAGACCACGACGGCCAGCTCGGTGCCGAGCTGGATGACCGCGGTGAAGGAGGCGCCAGCGTCCTGGCCCCAGAAGAGCTCGGAGACAATGCGCAAATGCCCCGAGGAGCTGACGGGGAGGAACTCGGTAAGGCCCTGGACTACCGACAAGACGATGACTTGCAACCAGGACATATCTGATTGTTCTACGCCTGCTTGGGCGAGGTACTGCACGTTATTCACCCGGAACAGCATACTGACGCCCCCGCCACCCACGCGAGGACCACCCCGGGCGAGTCTGACTTTCGAAGCAAGCTCACACCTTCCGGACAGTTCTGATTAACTCGCGCCGCCTCCCCACTGCCCCGTGGCGTTCCCGGCCGATTCCGGCGGCTGGTGGGACTGCTGGATTTGGAGGTCTCACTGCTAGGATGACTGTTTGTGACTTCTAAGACCGGTTTCGCAGTAATGACTGTCTCCGCAGTCTCCGCCCTGGCTCTGGCGGGGTGCCAACAAACCCCGCCGGAAGAGGAGGCGGACGACTCCGCCACGGTCGGCAACGCCACCCCGGCTGAATCCCCCGCCGCCGCGGATCCCGACGGCGAGGTCGCCCAGCTCCCCCGCGAGGTCGCTGAGGTAACCGACATGGCCGCCACCGGCGAGACCATCGCCGTGCGCAGCTCCGATCACCTGGCCGTGGGCGATGCTGCCGCTTTCCAGGACGGCTCCGCCGCGGTGGTGGAGATCCCGACCGATTGCGGCCAGCTTTCGGCCGCCGACAACGAGTTCCTGCTCGGCTGCGGCACCGAGGTTCTCTCCTTCGACCCGGCCCGCCCCACACAGCCGGAGAAGATCGCGGTCGACGAGGAATTCCCCGTCACCGCCGCCGCCCGGACCTCCACCGGCGAGCTTTTCGTGGCCTCCAACCAAGGCTCCGACGTCGCCATCTACAAGGACGGAAAGCGCAGCGATTCCTTTGCCGTCGAGGACCCGACCGACCAGCTTCTGGCGGTACCGAACCAGGACGGCACGGACAACGTGGTGCGTACCCTGCGCGCGGATTCCACCATCCAATCACTGGATTGGGAGCAGTCCCGCGCGGGCGGCCGCCTGCGCGTCGGCGTCGGCCTGGGCCAGGCCTCAGTCGGTGAGAACGGCACCATCGTGGTTTCCGACACCTTGGGCAAGCGGATCGCTATCTACAACGCCGAGGACGTCATCCGCCTGCACCAGTACGGCAACACCGACGGGGTGCCGTGGGCCACGGCCTGGGACGAATCCCGGCAGCTGGCGTGGACGACCACGACCGACAACAACCAGGCGCAAGCCTTCGAGATCTCCAAGGGCGTTCCGGAGGAGCGCGCCAAGGTCTCCACCGTGGCCAACGCCCAGCACATGGTCGCGCTCAGCGACGGAACCATCGCGATTGCCTCCGCCTCCGGCGACGGACTGCAGATCATTAAAGACATTTAAGGAGTTTCCACCATGCCCACCATCTTCCGCACCGTCCGGGGCAAGGTTTACGATGCCGCGCTCAAAGCCATGTTCCAGATCGATGCCGAGCGCATCCACCACCTGATGAGCTCGGCCCTCCACGGCTTCCACGTCGCGTGGCCGGTCAACCGCGGGCTGAACAAGGTCCTGCCGGTCAAGGACCCGGTCCTGCGTCAGACCGTTTTCGGCGTGGACTTCCCGCGCCCGCTCGGCCTGGCCGCCGGCTTCGACAAGAACGCCACCGCGGCGGACGCCTGGGGGCCCATTGGTTTCGGCTACGCCGAGCTCGGCACCGTCACCGCGGCCGCCCAGCCGGGTAACCCGGCTCCCCGGCTCTACCGCCTGCCCAAGGACAAGGGTCTGCTCAACCGAATGGGCTTCAACAACCAGGGCGCGGAGGAGGTAGCCCGCAATCTGCGGGCCCGCCGCAGCGACGACGTCATTGGCATCAACATCGGCAAGACCAAGGTCACCCCGGTGGACCAGGCCGTCGACGACTACCGCCGTTCGGCCTCAGTTCTGGGATCGCTGGCCGATTTCCTGGTGGTCAACGTCTCCTCTCCGAACACCCCGGGCCTGCGCGATCTGCAGGCCGTGGAATCGCTGCGCCCCATCCTCACCGCCGTTGCCGAGGTAACCCCGGCCTCGGTCTTGGTGAAGATCGCCCCGGACCTGTCCGACGAAGACGTCCTCGCCGTCGCCGACTTGGCCCGCGAGGTCGGCCTGGCCGGCATTGTCGCCACCAACACCACCATCTCCCGCGAGGGGCTCAAGACCCCGGCCGCAGAGGTCGAGGACATGGGCGCCGGCGGCGTCTCCGGCGCGCCGGTGGCCGCGCGCTCCCTGGAGGTCCTGCGCCTGCTCCACGAGCACCTGGGCGGCGAGCTGCCCATCGTCTCGGTCGGCGGCATCTTCACCCCGCAGCAGGCCTGGGAGCGCATCACGGCCGGCGCCAGCCTCCTGCAGGGTTATACCCCCTTCATCTACGGCGGCCCGGACTGGATCCGCGACATCCACCTAGGGATTGCCGAGCAGATCCGCGCCCACGGCCTGAGCAACATCAGCGAGGCGGTCGGCTCCGGCCTGCCGTGGAAGAACTAATCCCTTCCAACAAGGAGCGAAACATAAACAAAAGCTAGGGCTGCCTTCGCAGCCCTAGCTTCTTCTTTTCGGCGCTTTTCATTTCTAGGTAGTGTGCCAGCGCGTCCGGCCGCCCGCCAGCCCGTGCTGGGCACTGACTTCCTAGGAGCGAGGGGCCAGGCTGCGGCGCAGCACGAGCGCGCAGACCAGCGCTAGGCCGGCGTAGATGAGCAGCCACCACTGGCCCATCACGGCCAGCTCGGCACTGGGCAGGAAACGGCTGGCGATGATAATCAGCACCGCCCCGCCCAGGGCCACCACCTGAGTGATGCTGGGGCGCTGGTCCTTGCGGATGGTGGCGAAGGCGCCGATGATGAGCGCGGCGACCACCAGCGCCACGCGGGCTGGGGTCCACACGAAGGGGCTCATCCACCCTTCGGTGAGTACCGCGACGATGGTCATGATGACGAGGACGAGTGCGACGGCGATAAAGGCTCCGCCCACTCGCAGCTGCAGCGGGATCGTCACCCCGGGATTGTCGTTGTTGGCCATAGGGTCAGTGAGGACTACTTCTCCTCGTACCAGCCCCACAGGATGGCGCGGCCAATCGCGTGGAAGTGCAGGTTGAAGCCCAGCACCGTCGGGGTGGCGTCCGGATCAATGTCCAGCTTTTCCGTGTCCACGGCGTGCACTGCGTAGAGGTAGCGGTGCGGGGCGTGGCCGGCCGGCGGCTGCGGCCCGTGGTAGGTGCGCTTGCCGGAGTCATTGCGCAGGGAGATAACGCCCTCGATGCCGAGGTCTTCGGCGGCGCCCGCGTTGGTGGGCAGCTCGGTGACATCGGCCGGGATGTTGAAGGCCGCCCAGTGCCAGAAACCGGCGGCGGTTGGGGCATCCGGGTCGAAGCAGGTCACGGCCAGGGACTTGGTGCCCTCCGGCAGGTTGGACCACTCCAGCTGCGGGGAGATGCTCTCCGGCGCGCGGAAGCGCTCTTCGATCTCGTCCCCGTCGACGAGGTCGGACGAGGACAAAGCGAACGACGGGAGATCCCGCAGCGGCGCATAAGGATCGGGGCCAGGGAATCGAGAATCGTTGTAAGAAGTCATACTCCCATTTGTACCGGAAAACACATTCCGTGTCTGTCAGTAACGCGCACCATATTCATCCTCCCACCGCACCCCAGAGTTTGGCGCAGTTCAAAAAGTGGAACTGCGCCGCCAGTTGCCCCGCCAGTTGCCTGGACCGCGCCCGCGGAGGGCAGCCGCCCTCCCTTGCCCACTCGGGGAAGGAAAGGAACTCCCTAACAATGGTTCCATAATCACGCGGGCGTTTACGGCCCTGTGCTGGCGATTTGTTTGCCCGCCGCCGGCAGGCTAGAGTTTTGGGAGTGCCGAAGCCGGTAACGGCTGAAAACACCCTGCCCGGGTGGCGGAATGGCAGACGCGCTAGCTTGAGGTGCTAGTGTCCTATTAACGGACGTGGGGGTTCAAGTCCCCCTCCGGGCACAATGACTCTCCCGCGTTCTTCGAACAAGAACGCGGGATTTTTCTTTCTGCACCACGTCGACTTCGCACAACACTGATAGAGAGCACAGGCATAGAGCAAGGTGGCCGGCATGCACGATGAGAACTCCGCGTGGGGCTGGTTGCGCAGCTTCGGCAGCTTCTTGGCCCAGGTCGCGCGCGACGCCGTGCGCACGCTGTGTGGGTTGGGCTGGCGGCGTTGGCTGGTCATCCTCGTGGCCGTGGCCGCCCTCGCGGTGGCGGCGCGCTATGTCGACGTACCCGAGTTGGCCGACCTGCGGGCCGGCGCGCAGCAGTACGGCGATTTCTTCGTAGTGCTTTTCGCGCTGTCCTATATCGTCTTTACCCTCTTTCCCCTTCCGCGGACCATCTGGACCGTGGCGGCGGGCATCCTCTTCGGGCCGGTGCTAGGGCTTAGCCTGGCGCTGGTCTGCCTGACGGTATCGGCCGCGCTCGCCTTCTTGGGCGTGCGCAAGCTCTTCGGCGAGTGGATGCGCCCGCGGTTATCCCACCCGGCGGTGGCCGGACTTAACGCCCGACTGGCCCGCCGCGGCTGGCTGGCCATCTGCAGCCTGCGCATGGTGGCGGGCGTGCCCTTCTCCCTACTCAACTACACCGCCGCCCTGACGAGTATCCCGTTCTGGCAATTCGTCAGCGCGACTTTGGTCGGTTCCATCCCCACGACGGTCATCGGTGTCTTCTTCGGCGAGGCCCTCACGAGCGGGCTCTCCCCCTGGATCCTCGCCGCGTTCCTCCTTGCCGCAGCCGCCGGGCTGGGCGGCCTCTATGTTGAGTCCCGGCTACCCCAACCTCAACTAAGTCAAGCCCAGGAAGTAGACTAAAAGAAAAGGTCAAGGCTTTTGCCTTGCCATAGTTCCCTATTGGCCACTTCCGGGAAGGAGCTGGATCCCTATGCTCGCCGTGCACGCTCGCTACCGCGGTTCCTCCATGCACCGCGCCGACCTCGTCAAGCGTTCCGCCCAGGCGCTCGCCACCCTCGACGGCGTCGACGATTTCACCATCCTCGGCGTGGAGGACATCTGCACCGTGGTCGACTCCCCCTCGTCGGTCTGCGAGGTCGTCATGGCGCTGCTGGCCGACGGCGATTGGGCCGTCGGGATCGGTCTGTGCCCCGGCGCCACCGACAAAGCCGTGGCACGCGCGACGGCCTCCGGGGCCTTGGGGCGCTCCGCCCGCGCCGGCCAGGTCCGGGCCAAGACGGACGTGCGCGCCCGCAAGTCGGAGGCGGACGACATCGCCGCCGCCTTCGGACTGCTCGGCTACGTGCTCCATAAGCGCACCGCCGAGGGGCGCGAGGCCACCTCCCTGGTGCGTTCCGGTTACAACCAGAAAGAGGCGGCCGAGGAGCTCGGCATCTCCAAGCAGGCGATGTCCCAGCGCCTGCAAGCCGCCGGCTGGGCGGCCGAGAGCGCCGGCTGGCAACTAGCCGTCCGCCTTTTGGAGCGCGGCAACCAGGCCTAGAGCAGGTCCTCCTTGGAAAGCTCCGGGGTGGTCACGAAGTCCACGAGGCGCTCGACCGCGCCGATCAGGCTGGGCTCTAGGTCGCGGAAGGAATTCACCGCGCTGTAGACGCGGTGCCAGCCTTCCTTCGGATCGGACCAGCCCACGCGCTTGCAGATACCCGTCTTCCAATCCTCGCCGTAGGGCACTTCCGGCCAGCTCTTAAGGCCCAGGCGCTCCGGTTTTACCGCGGCCCAGATATCGATGTACGGGTGCCCGGTGACCAGGCAGTCCGGGCCGACCGCGCGGGTCAGCAGGCTCTCCTTACTACCTTCGACTAGGTGGTCGGCCAGCACGCCAATGCGGCGCCCGGGCTCGGGGCGAAACTCCGCGAGCCGCTCCGGCAGGTTGTCTAAGCCCTCGAGGTATTCGACGACCACGCCCTCGACGCGCAGGTCGTGGCCCCAGACCTTCTCCACGATCGCGGCGTCGTGGATGCCTTCGACCCAAATGCGCGACGGCGCGGCGACTTTGGCCTCGAGGTTTTCCACCCGCCGGGAGCCGGAGTTCGAGCGGCGCGGGGCTTGCTTTTCCACGTAACGCACCAGGGTCACTGGCTTGCCCTCGATGAGGAAGCCGCCTTTGACTAGGTTGAACACCCGCTCGTTGCCGTGGCGGTCGGCGAGCCGAACGACCTCGCCGAAGACCGTCTTATCCACGCCTTGGACCGCCCCGGTAAATTCCTGCTCGTCCCCGCGGACCTCCACCACGAGCCCGGGTTCGGCAGGCACCTCGGGGTAGTTCTTCGGCTGCTTGCGCGCGTGTCCGGCGAAAATATCGCCGCCGTAGGGGTCTCGGGAGTTGAAGCTCATGGCGGAATATCTTATCTACTAGACTGTCCCGTCATGGATATGCGCGCCGAGGTGTGGTTACCACTGCAAAACACCGCCGTCTGGTTGGGAGCCTGGCTCTACCACCACGAGTCGGCGGATGCGACGCTGCAGGCCCTCGAGGAGCTTGGCGGGCCGGTCTATGTCCGCCACGGCGAGCCCGGTATTGAGCTGCTGCGGCTCATCCGCGACAACGCCGCAGACGACGCCGAGCTGTCGCCGGGCTCCCGGCCGGAGCCGGCGCTGCGGTTGATTCTCTCCGGCCCCGGGGATCCTCCCGCCCTGCCCGCGGGTACGGAGGCCGCGGAACACGTGGCGGCGAACGGGGCCGGCGGTATCGTCGTGCGCACCGCAGATCCTGACCGCCACCTGGTCTTAGCCCCCGACTTTCACGACGGGGCGACCTGGTGGTTCGCCTACGAGGTGGCCGGGCGCCTGCCCGAGCCGGCCTGGCTCAGCCCCGGCGAGGCGAACGCTGTGCTTTCAGCTGCGACGGAAGAATCCGCGCAGCTCATCGAGGCCACCGGGCAGCGTAAGATAAACGCCGCCGACGCCCGGCTTACCGTCGGCACGCTCGCGGATTTCTACGACACCCCCGGCCTGCCGTCGTGCGTGCCGGGGCGCGCGGCTAAGCTTTTCGCCCGCGCCGATCGCGTGGCGGCCATCATCGAGACCGTCACGGATCGCCTGGGCGATCACAGCCTGGATCCCCAGCTGCTGCGCCTGTGGCGGCACATCCGCCAGGCGCGCATGGCCGGGGTGGCCTACGCGCTCAGCGATTTCGCCCGCTAGCTGGATTTACGCAGCGACCAGATGTCGCAGCAGCCCGGGGCGCAGGGCTCGCCGTTGACGGTGCAGCCCTGGGTGGTGACCTCGCCTAGGTCCTCGCGGGGCGCGCCGGCGGTCATCTCTTCGACGAGATCGACGATCATCTCGGTAAAGGCCGGGGTCGGCCCGGCGGTCCGGGTGCGCGACATCTCGACCCCCATCTCGCGGCAAGCCTCGGCCAGCTCCGAGTCCAGGTCCCAGATGACCTCCATGTGATCGGAGATGAAGCCCACCGGACAGACGACGATCGCATCCACGCCCTCGTCGTTGTGGATGTCCGTGGCGTGGTCCACGATGTCCGGCTCCAGCCACGGCGTGGCCGGGTTGCCGGAGCGGGAGTTCCACACCAGGTCGTAGCGGCCAATCCCCGCCTGCTCGGCGATGAGCCGGGCCGCCTCCGCCACCTGGCGGGAGTAGAGGTTCTTGTCGCCTTCCGCGCCGCCGACGGCGTCGTGCGCGTTCGGCACCGAGTGGGCGGTAAAAAGCACGCGGGTGCTGTCCCACTTGTCCTGCGGGATCTCCGCGCACGCGTCCTTGAGCGCGCGGGCCATCTCCCCGATGAACTTCGGGTGGGAGTAGAACTGCCGCAGCTTCGTGAACTCAATCTCGGGCAGACCCTGCTCCGCCAGGTGCTTACGCATGGCGACGATGTCCTCGTCGTACTGCCGGCAGGCGGAGTAGCCGCCCCAGGCGGAGGTAGCGAAGACGAGCGCGCGGCGCACGCCGTCGGCGGCCATCTGCTCCGCTGCCTCGTTGGCAAACGGGTGCCAGTTGCGGTTGCCGAAGTAGATGGGCAGATCCATGCCACGGCGGGCGAGCTCGCCCTTGACATTGTCGATGATTTCGCGGTTGAGCCCATTGAGCGGGCTGACACCATCGAAGTGGAAATAGTGCTCGCCGACCTTCACGAGGCGCTCCCGAGGGATGCCGCGGCCGCGAGTGACGTTCTCCAGAAACGGGACGACCTCCTCGTTTCCTTCCGGGCCACCGAAAGAAAGAACGAGGAGGGCGTCATAGCCAGGATTAGTCTGTTGTGCGTCAGTCATAATCCTGACAGTACCAACTAAAGTTGGTGGCTTAATATTTGGCGACGCTAGATGAGACGTACGGCATACGGTGCCATACCCCCGTAACGCACCGGAGATTTCTGCACGTTCTGGCCCGACTGCGGGGCCTCCAGCATCATGCCGTCACCCAAGTAGATGGCGACGTGGTGCGAGGCGTTGGGGCCGTAGAAGATCAGGTCGCCACGCTCCATCTCGGAGGTCGGGATCTTCTCGCCGTGGTTGTACTGGTAACCGGTGAAGTGCGGCAGGGAGATGCCCACGCCGGCGAAGGCGTAGAGCACCAGGCCGGAGCAGTCGAAGCCAACCTTGTTGTAGTCGCCGAAGGAGTCGGCCACGCCGCCGTCGCGGATACCCTGGGTCGGGCCGTTGGCGTCGCCGCCGCCCCAGGCGTAAGGCACGCCGATCTGGGACTCGGCTCGCGCGATGACGGCCTCGATCTGAGCCTCGCGGCCCATGTCGGAGACAGCGTCGCTGGCCTCTTCGGTCACCGAGTCAGAGGTCTCGAGCTCCTCCAGCACGCCGCCCAGCTGGCTCGTCAGGTCCGCGTCCTCTTCGCCCTGACCCTCGCCCTGCAGGGCCGGAAGGCTACCGGTGGACTCGTCCGCGGTAGCTTCCTCGAGCTGCGAGTGCACCGGCTGAGAACCGGCCACAATGCCCTCTGCCACGGCCATGGCCGCGCTCGACAGCACTGCCATGTCCTCTGCCGAAGAACCATTCTCGCGTGCGCTCAGCTGGTCACCGGAGTCGGCATCGCCGGCACCGGAACGCGGTGCCGACTCGAGCCCCTGCACGGTCGGCTCATCCTGCTGCGAGCCGTTGTTGCCCGCGCCGGCGCTCTCCGCGCTGGTGGAGGTAGCCGAGGAATCGCGGGCCTCGGTCGGCTCCGCGGATTCAGACGAACCAGCGGACTCAGTCGAGGCAGAAGACTCGGATGCGGAGGCGCTCTCCGAGGTCGAGGCCTGGGCCGAGGTGCTGTTTTCAGCGCCCGCGCGAGTGGAGGTCGACTCCTCCCGTGGGGCGGCCGTCGAGGTCGCAGTCGCGGACTGCGAGCGGCCGCTAGCAGCAGACTGGTTGTCATCCTTGTCGGCGTCTTCAGTGCCGCGGTTAGCGCTGTGCGAGTGACCGCGGGCCGCATCCAATGCTTCCTGGGCGTCTTCTTCCTGGTGCGCCAGTTCGTCGCGCTCGGCGGAGATCTTTTCCACCTCGGCCAGGGAGTCTTCCAGGGTCTTACGGGCGTCCTCTTCGGCGGAGGTCGCGCGCTCCTCGCGCTGGTCGGCCAGTTCCTTGGCCAGGCGCAGCTGGGATTCCTTGTTGGCCTTCTGCGTGCGAACCTTTTCCAGGTCTTCGACGACGGCACGCTGCTTATCGGACTGGTCCGCCAGGTAGCTCTGGCGCTCCAGCTTCTCCGCCCGCGCGTCGGCGCCGGCGGCGTTGGTCACCGCGTCCGAGGTACCGGAGCGGCGGTAGACCGAGCGGGAAATCTCGTCGAGCTTTTCCTGCGCCTTTTCGACGTCGACCTGGGCGCCGTTGAGTTCTTCCTTGGCGGTGGCGGCGCCGTCGCGGGCCTGCTGGGCCTCGGTGCGCGCGTCCTGGAGGTCGACCAAAGCTTGGTTGACGATCTCGCGGTAGCGACCGATCTCGCCCTCCAGGCGAGAGATCTCGCCCTGGACGTCGGCAATGGCGCCGGCGACGTCGGAGATCGAGCTGCTACCGCGGGTAAGTTCCCGGGTCAGGCGCTTCAGGTCGTCGCCCGGCTCATCGGCGTTGGCAACGGTCGGGGTCAAAGTGGCGACGGTAGACAACGCTGCCGTACAGGCAACAGCGGAAAACGCCGCCCGGAAACGGGACTTGAAAGAACGGCCGGAATTACTCCGCGCGTTCACATTGGATGTGGTGGCCACGAATATGCTCCTTGGCCAGCAAGCTAGGCGTGTTGAGACAGGCCTACCTCGCACAAAAGTATGCCGAAGCCGCAGGTTCTCAACCGTGAGCAGAAGAGCGCGCTCACCCATCCCGTCTATGGGAACGGCTGTTGGGCGGACTCAGGCACAGACTTCCCCATCGGCATGAGCTCCGGGCGCAGCAGCCACCCCGCAAATCGGTCATCGCGGAACGAAAGACCGTCGGTATGGGCACGACACTTAAGAACAAAGGTAAAGGCCTACGACTTGTCTCCTCCTAGCCTGCTGGTAATACAAAGATTGGACATTAACTCCAACCCATAGGCCAACTGCCGGACTCGGCAAACGGTTGAACCCCAACCACAACGGCCCTTCGCCCGGTCTTGGCGTGCTTCCCCACATGCCCGTACCGCGTACGTCTGAACGTTCCAGTCAAGCCTCAATCCGTGAACCATGTTCCACAATTCACCTCATGAGTTGCTATGGAAACCATAAAGCACATACGCCATATCTCGCATAGGTTTCTCACAAACCACACGAGTTAAGTAAAGTCACAGCACTTAACATTTCGCCGTCACCAGCACTGTTACCAACTTGAGACTAAGCCTGTGAGTTTCGTCACTTTCGTGCTTTTCTTGCTCGATCATGTAACGCGTGCCCCACCGACGGGCGTGCGGATCGAAAAAGTGGTCAACCCTACAAGGTTGACCACTGCGCCTAACGGCGGCGCCCCTTAACACCTACCGACCCCGATTTATTCCCGGGCCCCACGACCAGAAGCGGCCCTATCGTTACATGGACAATTGTTACGCTCTTAGCGCGGACACCTAGCGCCGGCGGGTGCGCCTACTGCCGGCAACACCCGCACTACCCCTCTAGGCCGGAGCCGGTTCGGTTCGCTGGACGCCGCGAACCGCCTGCCGGAAGGCCCAGATTGCCCCGACCACGGCAAGAACCGCGACCACGACCATCGCAGCGGACACGTAGCTAAACGGAGTCTGGTCGACGCCGACATAGAAGGCGTCGAGGGCCTCGGATTGCACCAGCCCTGTAGGGACCCCGGCCTGGGCAGATTCAATCTCGGCGCGGGACAAGGAATCACTAACCACAGAGATAGTTCCGGGAGACTGGACGATGACCGTATCCAGGCCGGTGGCGTCCTGCAGCTCCTGGGCGACGTCGCGATAATCGGCCGGCGAACCGCCCGCGATGTCCACGACGGCAATCCCGTCGCCGTCCCGCAACGAGGCCTGCGCGTCCGCCTGCGCACCCGGGTCCCCCGCTAAAACGGGGTTAGTAAATGCAACCGAATCCTGGTCCAGCTGTTCCGCCAAGTCCGGAACATCTACCCCTTGCGGAATCATCGTCTCGTCTCCTTGTCGCATCCCAGGTCCTTCCCCAACAGTGCGTTGAGCTGGGAATAGACCGGACCCGGTGGGATTGTTTACGGGGCCACATTACGCATCAACTCGCAGCCCACGCGCATCCGACTCGCCGCGAAGCGTCAAAATGCTGGAAACAGAACGCGCGTACTGTTATAGTTAAGGCAGTCGACGGTTCAGCCATCTATGATGGATAAATGAACCATCGCGTTCACGTCGTCTCCGAAGTATATATCCCATGGCTATTAACTTCGCCCTAGTTTCCCGCTCACGCGGGGCGCCCGGGCGAGTATGCGGAACTAATACCTGAGCGACGATGGCGAACATCTTAGTTCTCAAACAAGGAATGGAGCTCCCTGTGACTGAAAGCTTGAACTCTTTCGGCGCCAAGAAGACTCTTGACGTCAACGGCAAGTCCTACGATTACTTTGACATCAACGCTGTCGAGGGCATGTCCAAGCTGCCCTACTCGTTGAAGGTCCTCGGCGAGAACCTGCTGCGCCACGAAGACGGCAAGAACGTGACCAAGGAGCACATCGATGCCCTGGCCAACTGGGACCCGAAGGCTGAGCCGGACACCGAGATCCAGTTCACCCCGGCCCGCGTTCTGATGCAGGACTTCACCGGCGTTCCCTGTGTGGTCGACCTGGCCACCATGCGCGAGGCCGTGTCCGCTCTGGGCGGCACCCCGGATCAGGTCAACCCGCTGAACCCGGCCGAGATGGTCATCGACCACTCCGTTATCACCGAGGCCTTCGGTTCCTCCGACGCTCTCGAGAAGAACGTCGAGATCGAGTACCAGCGCAACGAGGAGCGCTACCAGTTCCTCCGCTGGGGCTCCGAGAACTTCTCCAACTTCCGCGTGGTGCCCCCGGGAACCGGTATTGTCCACCAGGTCAACATCGAGTACCTGTCCCGCGTCGTCTTCGACAACGAGGGCCTGGCTTACCCGGATACCTGTATCGGTACCGACTCTCACACCACCATGGAAAACGGCCTGGGCATCCTGGGCTGGGGCGTCGGCGGCATCGAGGCCGAGGCTGCCATGCTGGGCCAGCCGGTTTCCATGCTCATCCCGAAGGTCGTCGGCTTCAAGCTGACCGGTGAGATCCCGGTCGGCGTGACCGCTACCGACGTCGTTCTGACCATCACCGAGATGCTGCGTCAGCAGGGCGTTGTCGGCAAGTTCGTCGAGTTCTACGGCAACGGCGTCAAGTCCGTCCCGCTGGCTAACCGCGCCACCATCGGCAACATGTCCCCGGAGTTCGGCTCCACCGCGGCCATCTTCCCGATCGACGAAGAGACCATCAAGTACCTCGAGCTCACCGGCCGTCCGGAAGAGCAGATCGACCGTGTCCGCGAGTACGCCAAGGCACAGGGCATGTGGCTGGAGCAGGACGCTCCGGAGGCCGAGTACTCCGAGTACCTCGAGCTCGACCTGGGCACCGTGGTTCCGTCCATCGCCGGCCCGAAGCGCCCGCAGGACCGCATCCTGCTGTCCGAGGCCAAGGAGCAGTTCCGTAAGGACCTGGGCAACTACACCACCGACGAGGTCATCGTCGACGAGACCACCGTTGAGGCCAAGCGCATGACCGACGAGGGCGGCGCTCCGGACGACGACGTCGACGTCACCGGCGGCCTGAACCAGTCCCGCGCGGGCAACAACGAGTCCGCCGCCAAGGGTTCCTCCGGACGTCAGTCCCACCCGGTCGTGGTCAACTCCCCGAACGGTGGCGAGTACACCCTGGACCACGGCATGGTGGCTATCGCCTCCATCACCTCCTGCACCAACACCTCGAACCCGTCCGTCATGGTCGGCGCCGGCCTGATTGCCCGCAACGCGGCTAAGAAGGGCCTGCACTCCAAGCCGTGGGTCAAGACCATTTGCGCCCCGGGTTCCCAGGTTGTCGACGGCTACTTCCAGCGCGCCGACCTGTGGAAGGACCTCGAGGCTCTGGGCTTCTACCTCTCCGGCTTCGGCTGCACCACCTGCATCGGTAACTCCGGCCCGCTGCCGGACGAGATCTCCGACGCCATCAACGAGCACGACCTGGCTGCTACCGCAGTCCTGTCCGGTAACCGTAACTTCGAGGGCCGCATCTCCCCGGACGTCAAGATGAACTACCTGGCGTCCCCGATCATGGTCATCGCCTACGCTATCGCCGGCACCATGGACTTCGACTTCGAGAACCAGGCCCTGGGCCAGGACCAGGACGGCAACGACGTCTTCCTGAAGGACATCTGGCCGTCCACCGAGGAGATTGAGGAGACCATCCAGTCCGCTATCTCCCGCGAGATGTACGAGGCCGACTACGCCGACGTCTTCAAGGGCGACGACGCATGGCGCAACCTGGACGTTCCGGAGGGCGAGACCTTCGAGTGGGACGAGAACTCCACCTACGTCCGCAAGGCACCGTACTTCGAGGGCATGCAGCTCGAGCCGGGCGACGTCGAAGACATCAAGGGCGCTCGCGTCCTGGTGAAGCTGGGCGACTCGGTCACCACCGACCACATCTCCCCCGCTTCCGCCATCAAGCCGGGCACCCCGGCCGCCCAGTACCTGGACGAGCACGGCGTGGCCCGCAAGGACTACAACTCCCTGGGCTCCCGTCGTGGTAACCACGAGGTCATGGTCCGCGGTACCTTCGCGAACATCCGCCTGGCTAACCAGCTGGTGGACGTGACCGGCGGCTACACCCGCGACTTCACCCAGGAGGGTGGCCCGCAGGCGTTCATCTACGACGCTGCTCAGAACTACAAGGAGCAGGGCACCCCGCTGGTCGTTCTGGCTGGTAAGGAATACGGCACCGGTTCCTCCCGTGACTGGGCTGCTAAGGGCACCAACCTGCTGGGCGTCAAGGCCGTCATCACCGAGTCCTACGAGCGCATCCACCGCTCCAACCTCATCGGTATGGGCGTGGCTCCGCTGCAGTTCAAGGACGGCGACTCCCACGAGTCCCTCGGCTTGGACGGCACCGAAACCTTCGACATCGTTGGCCTGAGCGAGTTCAACAACGAGGGCCACCCGAAGGAGGTCCACGTCACCGCCACCAAGGAGGACGGCTCCACCGTCGAGTTCGACACCGACGTGCGCATCGACACCCCTGGTGAGGCTGACTACTACCGCCACGGCGGCATCCTCCAGTTCGTGCTGCGCCAGATGGTTAAGTCCTAAGCTGGCTAGGCTCGATATAGCCGCACCCTGAAGTTAGAGGGGGCTGCACTCCCGCGGCGTCAACCTGCGGGAGCCTCGCGGCCCCCTTTAGCTATTCCCGCACCCGCCCCGCGGGGCTCATGCGCCTACGCGCAATTTCCTGTCCACGTCCACCCACAGAGCAAGAGGTCACAACATGCCCATCGTCAGCGATAGCGAACTCAACCGGCGCCGCCACGACATCCTGATAGGTGCTCGGCGCTGCTTCGCGGAGCATGGCTACGAGGGTGCCACGGTGCGCCTGTTGGAGGAAGCGACAGGCAAGTCCCGCGGTGCTATCTTCCACCATTTCGGTGACAAGGAGTCGCTGTTTTTGGCCCTGGCCCGCGAGGACGCCGCCCGCCAGGCGGAGGTCGTCGCCCGCGAGGGCTTGGTTGAGGTCATGCGCAACATGCTCAACCAGCCGGAGCGTTACGACTGGCTGGCCACCCGCCTGGAGATCATCTCGCTGCTGCGCACGGATGCCTCCTTCCGTGCCCGCTGGAAGGACCACCAGTCCATCCTGGACGACGCGGTCCGCCAGCGCCTGTACTCCAACGCGGAGAAGGGCCGGCTGCGCGACGACGTCCCCGTCGAGACCCTGGTCATCTACCTGGAGACCTTCATGGACGGGTTCATCAACCGGCTGGCCATGGGTGATACCCAGCGGCTAAGCAGCGTCCTCGACATCGTCGAGCACTCCATCCGCAAGGACGGCGTCGACTAGGACAGGTCCTTCCCCGTCCGCCCCAGCCACAATTCGTGCACGGCCAGCCCCGCAGGCAGGTCGTGCACGAATTTTTCGTTGTGGCAGGTCAACACCACCGCCGCGCCCGTGGCCGCCACCCGGGCGATAAGTCCGGCGATGACCTCTCGGTGGGCGGGCGCGAGGTAGGTATCCGGTTCGTCGAAGACTACGACGCGGGCCGCCCGCCGGGTGGTGGCGACAACCTGGGCCACCCGCAGCTGGGAGACCGGCAGGTCCAAAGGGTGCGTTTGGGGGTCAAGGCCGAGTTGCCTGCACGCCTGTGCCGAGCCCAGCATCGTCTCCACGGTGGGGGCCGCCACCTGGTCGAAGGGCGACTGCAGGCAGGCCGCGACGGAGTCACAAACCGGTTCATGGCCATCCAGGCCCGCCAACGCGCGCACCAGCGTGGTCTTCCCCCTGCCGTTGTCCCCGCGCACCCACAGCACCCGACCGGGTACGAGATCGAAGTCGACCGGACCCACCTGAAAACCCGGGTCCTGGGTCTGCCGGAACTGCCACCAGCGCCGCCGGCCCGCCCCGCGGCGCACCACCAGGTCCCGCACGGGCAGGCTCTCCCCCGCCGCATCCGCTACCGACCCGGCCGCGGGCTCTATCCTCGTCCCGGCACCCGGCAGGTCGAGGGCCTGCACCGCGGCTGCCAGGTCCGGCTCGTCCGTGGTGGCGGCGAGGGCGACGACCCCGCCACCCAGGTCTTCTTCCACGGCGTGGCTGATCGTCACCACCCGGCTGCCGTCCAAGGCGTGGAGGAGCTCGACGATGCCCGCCCGGGACCTACTGTCCAGCCCCGCGAGCGGCTCGGTCAGCACGACCGCTGCCGGGGAGACGATGGTCAGCGCGCCGATAGCCAGACGGCGGGTCTGGTCGCCGGACAGTTGCCGCGGGTCGCGCTCCGCGTGCTCGCTTAAGCCCACTTGCGCGAGCACCGCGGTGCACTGGCATTCCATGCTCTCCCGCGTCCATCCAGCGTGCTCGAGCGGGATGGCCAGTTCCTCAATGACCGTGTTACGCAGCGCGGAGATGTGCACCTGCGGGTCAGCGCCTAGCACCGCCCGGGTCTCCAGCGCGCCGGCCAGCGCCTCGGCGACGTCTTCAACCTGGTAGCTATACGGCACCACGACTTGCACCAACCGCGCGGAGGACTCCCGAACGCGGTCGGCCAGCTGGGCTAACTCCATAGCGACCACCCCACGACGGCCAGCCCGGCGACTACGGCGGCCCAGCGGAAGACCCGTTGGCCTAGGGTGGCCGGGACCGGGCGGAGCACCGTGCGCGGGCCGGGCTGGTCGAAGCCGACGGCGGTGAGTGCCTTGGCCTGCGCCGTGGCTTGGTACAGCAGCAAGGAGACCACCGGGCCGATATAGCGGCTGGCCAGGTTCCGCCAGCTAGGCGCGCGGCCTTCCAGGCGGTTAGCGTCCCGGACTACGCCGACGACCCGGGTGCCCCGCGGCAGCAGCTGCAACGAGGCGCCCACGATATAGGCCACCTTGTGCCCGGCCTTAGAGGCCTGGATCGCCTTGGCAACGTCGGGCACGTCCACGCAGGCCACCGCGGCGAGTACCACCGCGACGAGCGCGAAAAACCGCAGCGACAAGACCCCGGCCAGGACCAACCCGTCGCGGGTGACGAAAGCAAAGATCTGGTCCTGACCGTGCGGGGCGTGGATGGCGACCATCGACAGCGCCGCGGGCAGAGAAATAGCGCAGGTCATCATGGCCACCGCCGGCCCGCGGCCGCGGTAGGTGCCGACTACCAGCGCGAGCCCCAGCACCACCGCGGAGACCGCCGGGTGGTTCAGCGCGATGACCAGCAGCCGCGCCACCGCGGCAAAAGTCGCAGGCGTCGCCGGGTGGAGCCTGCGCTGCGGCGCCCGCGGCGCGTTACCGCCACCGCGCGTGCCCGCGGCCGGGCCCTGGCCCGTCCCCATCCCCATGCCCATATCGGTTGGTATTCCCGGCGGCTAGGACTTCGTCTCGGCGTCCTGGCGCGGCTGCACTGCCGGGTGCAGGCGCTTGAGGACTCGCTGCGGCAGCGCCTTCACCGTGAGCGCCACGACTGCAAGGACCACGATCTTGTCGAGCGGATCGGAGACCAGCGACTGCATGGTCACCGACGCGAGGAGGGAATTGCCGAATTCGCGGAAGACCGAGACCAACGCGCCCGTGCCCAGACCCGCCGTGCCGCCGTAGACGAAGGCCGCGACCGGAGCGGCGAGCATGCCGCTAACGATGCCGATGATGGCGCCGCTGACCACGATGCGCCAGATGCGTTGGAAGGCACCGCGCTGGATGACCCACCCGGCCATCCACCCCGTGGCCGCCGACACCGCCGCAAACGGCAGGGCGGCCGGGTTGATAAAGCCCCAGACCACGGATGACAGCGTGCCGGTGGCCAGGCCGGCCACTGGGCCGAGCAGGGCCGCCATCAGGACGGTGCCCAGGGAATCTAGGTAGAGCGGCACGCCGATAGAGCCGATGAGCTCACCGATGACGATGTTGATGACCAAGCAGACCGGGATGAGGGCGATTGCCTCGGCGGATAGCGACGGCAGCGCGCCGGCGAGCAGCAGCGCTGCCCCGCCGAAATAGCCGGCCAGGGTAATTAGTGCCTCGGGGCTGCCGGCCACGGACTCCCAATCCGTGGGCCGCAGCAGAACCAGGTAGATCCAGGTGCCGGCGACGACCAGGGCGCCGGCCACCATGAGGGCGCGGCGGCCGGCGCTGAGCTTGGCCGGGCCGGGGGTTCGCGTCTCGGCGGAATCAGCAGATGGAGCGGACTTTGAAAACAGTGGGGACATAGAAATTGACCACCTACGGGTTGGTAGTGGATAGGAAAAGCACGGCTATTGCCGTGCTGCCTGCTCTATGTCACCTCGAGCCAGCAGCTGTACGGTGGCTATCTTAGCGTTCCGGGTGCTGTAGCCCGAATTCGGCTAGCAGCCGCCAGCCCCGCTCCAATTCCGCGTGGGCGCGGTCGATGTCCACCCCGGTCACGAGCGAAGCGTTGGCGTCGCGGCCCCAGTGCCCGCGCAGGTCGGCCACGCTCGTGCCCCGCAGCAGTGGGCTGTCGACCTCGACGTCCATGGTGGTGGGCACGGCATCATAGGCGCACGCGCCCAGCGCCACGATCGCGGTTACGGCGTCGTGGACCTGGGCCTGGTAGCCCTCGCCTTGCGCGTCGTGGAACTCGAAGTAGAACCGCAGCATCTCGAGCATCGCCTCGGCCAGGTCCGCATTATCAAGCACGCCCGCCAACCGATCGGCGCGCTCCGGGGTGATGAGGAATTGCTCGGTCACCTCCAGCGAACACAGCACCACCGGCGGCAGTTGGGCGTGGAAGAAGCGGTGGGCGGCCAAAGGGTCCACCCAGAAGTTCCACTCGGCGGTCGGGGTGGTGTTGCCGCGGTAGTTGACGGCCCCGCCCATGACGGTGACCTGGCGGAACCTCGCGAGGTTATCCCACTGCGCCGCGTTCGTCAGCGGTCCGGTCACGATAAGATCTAGGGGCTCCTCCCCGTCCAGGCACTGCTGCCACAGCTCCCGCCACGATTGTTTCGGCTCTGCCCCATCAGCCAGGCGCGCGTCGAAGTGCCCCAGGCCGCTAGGTCCGTGGGTCTCCGGGGTGGTGACCAGCTCGCGATCGGCGGGGCCGGCCTCCCCGACGGCCACGGGGACCTCGGGCAGGCCGCAGGCGTCCAGGAGCCAGCGGGCGTTAACCGCGGTTTGCTCGGCGGTGGCATTGCCACCCGTGGTGCTAATCCCGACCAGCTCGATTTCTCCGGCGTGGTGCCGCCCGGCCAGGTACAGGATGGCAACGGCATCGTCGATGCCGGGGTCGCAATCCAGCAGGACCTTGCGCGGTGCCTGCCCCGCCCCTGAATTCACTCGCTCAATTGCCATCTCGTCTCTCGCCTCCATCCCAGGTCCTTTCTTAGTGCCCACAGTCTCCAGAGTCTGCACGGCCCGCAAAGTCTCCGAAGTCTCCAGAGTCTCCAATATTCTCGAGAATCTCCGCAATCGACGAAGTCTACGGGACCGACAGACGCTCTCCCGGTCTAGGCGATTTCGCCGAGCGTCCCTTCGCCATCGACGAAGGAAACCGGGCTGTGCGGGGTCTGCTCCCGGGTAACGACCTCGGTGATGACCGCGGCCACCAGCTCGCGGGAGGTGTGCTCATCGGTAGAGGTCGCAGGCTGATCGGCAACCAGCTGGATGCCCGCCGCCGGCTCGTCGGTAAGCACAGCTGGGCCCAGGATGACGTAGTCCAAGTCCGTGGAGTTCAGGTAGTCGTCCACGGCCTTCTTGGCCAGCGAATAGGTGTAGAGGTCGTGATCCGGGTCGAACTCCGCTTGCGTCGCGCCCTTGTAGGAGACCATGACGTAGCGCGGGACCTTTGCGCCCTGATCGCGCAGCTGCTCCAGGCCGTGGATGCTGGCCAGTGCGGCGTCCTGGTCGACGTCGATGGTGACCTGCTCGCCGCCGCGGCCGCCGTTACCGGCGGACCAGACCACCGCGTCGAACTGGCTCTCCAGCTGGGCCCAGTCCTCCACAGTTAGTTGGGTGACGTCCGCCAGGTACGGCGTCGCACCCAGCTTTTCGATGTCGGCCTGCTGATCCGGGTTGCGGATGAGCGAGGTGACTTCGGCGCCGGCCTCGCACAGCTTCGGTGCGGCGAGCTGGGCGACCTTGCCGTGTCCGCCGATGATGAGGACCTTGAGTTCTTTGTTCGCAGTCATAAGCCCCACCGTACCAACGTGAGGCGAATTACCTTGCCGATTTTGCCCTTTAGCCCGCCACCTGTGGAGTGACAGATACAATAGGGACATGTTTGCGATTATGACCGTGACCGGTGTGGATTCCACCGGTATTGTTGCCTCCGTGTCCACCCAGCTCGCCGAGCTCGATGTGAATATTGTTGACATCTCCCAGACGTTGATGTCCGGTTTTTTCACGATGATTCTGCGGGTCGAGTTTGATGATTCTGCCACCTCTATTGCCGAAATCCAGTCGAAGATGGATCCGGTCGCGGAAGCGAAGAAGCAGTCCATTCGCATCCAGTCCGAAGAACTGTTCACCACCATGAACGAGGTCTAAGGAGAGTCTGGATTCATGGTTAACACGTTCAATACTCACCGGGTCCTCGAGACCATTGAGATGATCGACAAGTACCGCCTGGACATCCGGACGGTCACGATGGGCATCTCCTTGCTCGGCTGCACCCGCTCCACGATGTCTGCCACCGCCGAGGCCGTCTACGACCTGGTGACTAAGCGCGCCGAGCGCCTGGTCGAGGTCGCCCGCGGTATCGAGACCGAGCTGGGCATCCCGATTGTCAACAAGCGCATCTCCGTCACCCCGGTCTCCCTCGTGGTCGCCGGCGTCGAAGGCAACCCCGTCGAGGTCGCCGAGGCCCTCGACCGCGCTGCCAAGGAAGTCGGCGTGAACTTCGTGGGCGGCTATTCCGCCCTCGTGGAAAAGGGCGCCACCTCCGCGGAGAAGAAGCTCATCGACTCCATCCCGGAGGCCCTGTCCACCACCGAGCTCGTCTGCTCCTCGGTCAACATCGCCTCCTCCCGCGCCGGTATCAACATGAACGCCGCCAAGCGCATGGGCGAGGTCATCAAGGAGTCCGCGGAACTGACCCGCGACAACTCCGCCATCGCCTGCGCCAAGCTGGTCGTCTTCGCCAACTCCGTGGGCGATAACCCGTTCATGGCGGGTGCCTTCCACGGCATCGAGGAGCCCGACTGCGTCGTCTCCGTGGGCGTGTCCGGCCCCGGCGTGGTCGACCGCGCCCTGGGCTCGCTGGAGGGCGCGACCCTCAACGAGGTCGCCGAAGAGGTCAAGAAGGCCGCATTCAAGATCACCCGCGCCGGCCAGCTGGTAGGCAACCTCGCCGCGGAGCGCCTCGGTGTCCCCTTCGGCATCGTGGATCTGTCCCTGGCACCTACCGCCGAGTTGGGCGACTCCGTCGCCCACATCCTCGAGCACATGGGCCTGGACCAGGTCGGCACCCACGGCACCACCGCTGCGCTGGCGCTGCTTAACGATGCCGTCAAGAAGGGCGGCATGATGGCCTGCTCCCGCGTCGGCGGCCTGTCGGGTTCCTTCATCCCGGTCTCCGAGGACAAGGGCATGATCGACGCGGTCAAGTCCGGGGCCATCTCCATGGACAAGTTGGAGGCGATGACCTCCATCTGCTCCGTCGGCTTCGACATGATTGCCCTGCCGGGCGATACCTCCGCCACCACCATCGCCGGCATGATCGCCGACGAGGCGGCCATCGGCATGATGAACCATAAGACGACCGCGGTGCGCGTCATCCCGGTGCCCGGCGCCCAGATCGGCGACGAGGTCAACTTCGGCGGCCTGCTGGGCTACGCCCCCGTCATCCCGGTCAACACCGTGGGCAACTCCCAGTTCATCAACCGCGGCGGCTTCATCCCCGCCCCGGTCCACGGTTTCCGCAACTAGGAGCCGTTCCCTACTTCGCCTGGTCCCCGGGGTTGGCCGCCTTATAGGCGCCCACCCCGACCAGGCAGACCACCCCGCCCAACCCGGCCAGCCCACAGGCGACCGGAGCCGGCGGGGTTTCTAGTAGGAAAAGCGCGAAGCGCCAGGGCGAATGCGCGACCGCCGACCACAGCGCAGTTTGTACGAGGAACGCCCCTACTATCGCCACCATCACAGTATCGCTACGTAGCCACCGGCCCAGGACAATCCATGCCGCTTGAAGCAGTGAGCAGGCATAAAAGAACCTCAGCCCCTCCTCGGTCAGCACCACTACCGCCACGGGCAAACCCCACAGGACGCCAACGAGGAGGCTGTCCGGCACCTTCCAGTTTCGTTCGCCGATTTCCTCAAGCTCCGACGCCCGATTGCGAAAGGTCAACGGAATCAGACACCCGTAGGCGATTTCCGCCACCACCGCCACGTTTACCAACCCTTCTCGGGAAATCCATGGCAATGAAATAGCGACTCTCCCGATAGCGACAACCGCCACGACACACCCCAGCGCCACAGCGACTACCGCAATGAGCCGGTGGGAACGCCAGTACAAAGCGAACATCGAACGCAAGACACTACCCTCCCTGCCGAACGGTGGCGTCGGCCGGCGGGCATAGCGTTTCCTCTAGCCTTTGCTGGACCGCTTCGACCGACAGCGGCTTATCCATCGGCCACGGCTCCATGGTTCGCACCGAGCTCAATCCCTGGGGATCGCGGCCGCAGACAGCAACGCCTGCCTGGCTGAGATATCCCACGGCCACTTGGTCGATGAAGTCTCCCAGTACCCCGTCGACGTGCTCCGCCCCGCTAAAGAGAAGCTGCCCACCGGACGCGGCGTCCCAGACCACGGGGCCGGTGACTCAGGGCCGGAGCCCTTCCGGGACGAGCTCGTTGATCTCGTCTAGGGCCTGGACATTGAGCTCGACGTTGTGCTCTGGGACTTCCGGCCACGTGCACACCTCGTCCACGCACCGGATCTCCTCTGCCGCGCGAGGTTTGCCCCCGCCCACGCCGACGGTGCCAGCGAGCGCAAAAGCAAGCACCGCGCTGACTACTGAGGCTCCAACGCTTAGGGGCACCCCGACATGGACTCGTCCGCGCGATACCGCCGCCGTGAGTCCTAGCACCGCTAAAGCCAATGCGCTCACACTGAGTGCTGCAACCAGCACAGCCTGCGGATCTATCGTGCGATCCAGTGCGCAGCATGCCGTAAAATCTCCGGTCAATACCCGTAGCCGGCCGGGCTGCAGGGCCGGGGTCAGCGCGTACCAGACGTACGGAACCGCGACGCCTAGCAGAATGGCAAAGACCGGGCGGAGCATAAGTCCCAAACAGAAGCCGACGACCGACCAGGCCAGCCCGACTACCAGGCAGTACAACACCATCCCGGTCAACGTGGACAGGTTCGGCGCAGACGAGCCGGGCAGGAGCAACACCAGCCCCAGCAGAAAACCAGCGAGGGGGACGAAGATGAAGCCTCCGGCACGGCTGGCGAAAATCTTCAGCCCGGTCCGTGGTGACAGTGGCCGAAGTGCTCGGAACCGGGAGGCTTCCCAGGCCACGGCGCACACGCTGGCCGGAACCGCCACGAAGAATGAGACGGTAGCCTGCGCCAGTGCCGATTGGCCGTACCCGCCACTGGTCAACTCCCCCAGTGGCACCAAAAGGATGGCTAGCCCCACGATCACCAACCACACTGACGGGCGGCGCAGCCAGTGCGACAGACCAAATAGGCGTGTCATGGTCTCTGCCCCCTTTCCACGAAAGACCGAGCGAGCACCGCCACGGGCCCTGAACCGGTTTCCCCCAACTGGCGAAACTCGTCCCGGCTCCCGTCGAAAGCAATAGCGCCTTCTAAGACGACTAGCACTCGGGAAAAGGCGCCTGCAGCTCGCCCGGGTCGTGCGTCGAGACAACTATCGAATGCCCGCTGCTTGCTACGCGTTGGTACGTCTCCGTCAGCTGCTGTTTACTCAGTGGATCCAAAGAGGCACTCGGTTCGTCGAGCAGCAACGTGTCTGCCGCGCTGTTCAGCGCAGTCGCCAGCCCCAGGCGGGCAGCCTCACCGCCACTCAATCGGTCGCACCGGTGCCCGCGCAAAGAGGCAAGCCCCACGGAATCCAACCACCGCGGCGCATCGGCGCGTGCGGCAGCCGAGGTTTGCCCTTGCAACCACGCCACATACGCGCAGTACTCCAGGCAGCTGAACCCAACGATGGGCGTGAATTTTTGCGGGACGTAGATGGTCCTTCCGCTGCGAACTACCCTGCCGGAAGAGGGATGCAGAATCCCTGCGGCGACGTTCATCAACGAGGTCTTGCCCGCGCCGTTCGGCCCCAAGAGCAACGTCGGACGTTCATCCAATTCCAGCCGCGGGACCGAGCACGTGACGCGCCGCCCGCGCCTCACCTCAACGTTTTCTAGGTAGACAGTCATGGATTCCTTTGCGGGAGATGCTTAAACCTTCGGCCGTCGTCTCCTGACGTGCGCAGGATTAACTGCACAGCGCCGGGGCCACTAAGCCACTCACACACAGGACAAAAAGAGCGAAATAGTATTGCCCTGCGCACACTTCTCTTAAGACCCTAAAACACTCGGACTGAATAAAAGTACCAAACGGAAGATTCTCCACGAGAGTCGCATGGACACTGCACTAACCTTCAATACGTTTGCCCAGCACACTCCCACAAAATTGACCTCCAAAGGTAGCGAGGACCCCGAACAAGAAAAAGTGGCAGCCTAGCCAAAGCCAGGGCTGCCACTAAGTGCGTTAGGTTCTAACGGCGCCGGATGCCTCCGAGGAGGAAGCCGGCGGGGCCGAAGGTGCCGATGACGGCGGTGATAATGGCCCAGAGCCACTTCGGCCCGCGGATCTTGCGGCTGGGTAGGTGGTAGAGGTAGTGCCACGCGGTCGCCTTGAGGACGCCGTCCAGGACGAGGGCGCCGATAACGCCCTTTTGCTCGGCTGAAGAGAGCTGCGACCAGCGCTTGTTCAGGTCGTGTTGGCACTTATCCCACGAACAGGACATGGTTGACTCCTTTTCCTGCGTCACGGTCGGCGCAAAGTAGTGAAATGTTATCCCCTATTTTAGTGTTTAATTCGGGAGAAATCGGCGCTTTTGGTGTTGCGTTAGCCACCTCCGCGGAGGTGGCGAAGCCCACCTAGGTTAACGGCCGGTTAACACCATGCAACCTGGGAATTAATTTAGTGTGACAATTCAGATAGGTGCATGAACTAAATTGTTCAAATCTCGAGGCAGGAGTAATGTTTCGGACCGTCCGCGACGCTTGGGCGCCGCAGATGCACTCTGTACTACTCAAATCATGCACTGCAAGGGGCCGACACTGTGACAGCGACTCTGATCATCCTGGCGATCGTGGTGATTACCGCCATCGCTTTTGACTTCACCAACGGTTTCCACGACACGGCCAACGCCATGGCGACCTCGATTGCCACGGGCGCGCTCAAGCCTTTTACCGCGGTAGCCATCTCCGCGGCGCTCAACCTGGTGGGCGCGTTCCTCTCCGTTAACGTGGCCGCCATGGTGGCTAAGGGAATCGTCAACCTGGACTCCTATGACCTCTCCGGCGCGGGCACCGGCGCAGTGCCGGCCGACGGCCAGGCCCTGCTGATGGTGGTCTTCACCGGCCTTATCGGCGGCATCCTGTGGAACCTGTTCACCTGGCTGCTGGGCATGCCGTCGAGCTCCTCCCACGCGCTGTTTGGTGGCCTGATTGGCGCGGCCTTCGCCGCCATGGGCTCCGGCGGCGTGGAGTGGTCCTCCATCGCCGGCAAGATCATCATCCCGGCCCTGGCCTCCCCCGTCATCGCCGCGCTCGTTTCCGCGTGCGCCACCGCCCTGATCTACTGGGTCACCAACACCATCCCGACGAAGGTCAAGAACGAACACTTCCGCCACGGCCAGATCGTGACCGCCTGCCTGGTGTCCTTGGCCCACGGCGCCGGTGACGCGCAGAAGACGATGGGCGTTATCTTCCTGGCGCTGGTCGCCGCTGGCGAGACCTCCGCCGAGTCGCGCATCCCGACCTGGGTCATTTTCGCCTGTGCAATCGCCATCGCAGCCGGCACACTCTCCGGCGGCTGGCGCGTTATCCGCACCCTGGGCAAGGGCTTGGTCGAAATCGAGTCCCCGCAGGGCATGGCCGCTGAGGCCACCTCGGCCGCCATCATCCTGACCTCAGCCACCGGCGGCATGGCGCTGTCCACCACGCACGTGTCCACCGGCTCCATCATGGGCACCGGCCTCGGCAAGCGCGGCGCCGACGTCCGTTGGGGCGTGGCCATGCGCATGGCCGCGGCCTGGCTGATCACGCTGCCCTGCGCCGCCTTCGTCGGCTTTGTCAGCTGGTGGCTCGCCCACGGCGTATCCGCCTTCTCTTCACTAACGGTGGGCGCCATCGTGGACTTCGTCCTCCTGGTCGCCATGGCCGCCCTCATCGTTGTCCGCTCCCGCATGAACCCGGTCGACGCCTCCAACGTCAACGAGGACTGGAACAAGGACTCGGAGTCCGTTGACTCCTCCATGTCCCGCCCCCAGGAGCCCGTCGCTGCCGCCGCCACCGCGTCTGCTCAGCCGGTCGCCGCATCCGATTCCACTAACGCGCAGGAAGGTCGCTAAACGCCATGACCGTCACCGAGATTTTCCAGTCCATCCTCCACGTCGCCGGGCTTGCCCTTCTCTTTGGCGCCGGCATTCCGCTCCTGTTTTCACTCGGCATGCGGTGCATGACCGGCGATCCCATCCGCAACGCCGATGGCGTCGTGGTGGACGACACCCCGGCCAGCCCCCAGATGAAGGTGCTTGGCTGGACCGTCTACGCCGTGCTCGCTGCCGTCATCATCCTCGCCATCGTCTGGATTGCCCGCGACACCATCGCCCACTACTTCGGCATGGAGCTCTTCGGCGGCCTCTAAAACCGGCCGGGCCACACCGCCCGGCCATAAAGTGAACAAAAGGTTAACACTCGGTTACCTAGGGGTTGCTTTCACAGAACGACCGTCCTATAATTGAGCTATCAACTATCGAGACGATCCGTATTCACGTGGAGGTGAATCATGATGACCACAATGCGCACCATCCTGGATGGCATTGCTGATACGTTCAAGGATTCTCTCACCGGTACCGGCGTGGATACCATTTCTGCTATCCCGGTCGACGCCGCGGTGGCTGAATACTTGGTCGAGGCTGACTCGACCCCGGCGAGCACCAAGGAGGCCGCAGCGGCCTTCGAGACTATCGCCGGCCACGCCCCCGATACCGACGAGATGATTCAGCTCGAAGCATTCCTGCTGAGCTTCGGTTGGCTGCGCTAAAGCCAACCCATACATACAAGCACCGCCGCGGCCTGCCTTCCTGGCAGCCCGCGGCGGTGCTTTTTGTTTCGAGCTTCCCCGCTACTGCCCTGCCGCCTGGGCACACGGATGGCAGGGGGCGTAAGCGGTGAGGCGTTTAGGCCAGCTCGACGATCTCCATGTACTCGTCCGACCAGAGGTCCTCGTCGCCGTCGGGCATGATGATGACGCGCTCGGGCTCGAGGGCCTTGACCGCACCCGGATCGTGGGTCACGAGGACGACGGCGCCGGTGTAGGTGCGCAAGGCGTCCAGGACCTGCTCGCGGGAGATAGGGTCCAGGTTGTTGGTCGGCTCGTCCAGCAGCAGGACGTTGGCGCGCGAGGAAACCAGCGTGGCCAGGGCCAGGCGGGTCTTCTCACCGCCGGAGAGCGTGCCGGCGGGTTGCTCCAGCTTGTCGCCGGAGAACATGAACGCGCCGAGCAGTCCGCGCAGGTCCTGCTGGCCGGCCTCTGGGCAGGCCTCGATGGTGTTTTCCCAGACGGTCTTGTCGCCGTCGATGGTGTCGTGCTCCTGGGCGAAGTAGCCGATGCGCAGGCCGTGGCCGCTGACGATGCCGCCTTCGCCGTCGGTGCGCTCCACCCCGGCGAGCAGCTTGAGCAAGGTGGTCTTGCCCGCGCCGTTGGTGCCGAGTACCACCACGCGGGAGCCCTTGTCGATGGCCAGGTCCACGCCGGCGAAGACCTCTAGGGAGCCGTACATCTTGGTCAGGCCCTTGGCGTTCATCGGGGTCTTGCCGCAGGGGGCCGGTTCAGGAAACTTGATGCTGGCGAACTTGTCGCTCACGCGCACCTCGTCCAGCTCGTTCATCATGCGATCAGCGCGGGCGAGCATCTGTTTCGCGGCCGCGGCCTTCGTCGCCTTCGCGCCCAGCTTCGCGGCCTGCTTGTGCAGCGCCGCGGCCTTCTTCTCCGCGTTGGCGCGTTCGCGGCGCCGGCGGGCCTCGTCGGTAGCGCGGGCGTCGAGGTACTTCTTGTACCCCATGTTGTAGACGTCGGCTTCCGCGCGGACCGCGTCGAGGAACCAGATCTTGTTGCAGACGGCCTCGAGCAGCTCCACGTCGTGGGAGATCATGATGAGGCCGCCCTCGTGCTTGGCCAGGAAGCCGCGCACCCAGGTAATCGAGTCCGCGTCCAGGTGGTTGGTCGGCTCGTCCAGCAGCAGGGTCGTGTTCGACTTGCCCGCGCCCGCGGTGGCGGAGAAGAGGATCTGGGCCAGCTCCACGCGGCGGCGCTGGCCGCCCGACAGGGTCTTGAGCTGCTGGTCCAGCACGCGCTGCGGCAGGCCCAGGTTGTCGCAGATTTGGGCGCACTCGGCCGCGGCCTCGTAGCCGCCCAGCGCCTGGTAGCGCTCCTCCAGGCGCGAGAACTTCGCGATCGCCTTGTCGCGCTTGTTGTCGTCGTCGGTGTTTTCCATGATGTGCTGCTGCTTTTCCATGGAACGCTGGATTTCATCCAGGCCGCGGGCAGAAAGCACGCGGTTGCGGGCGGACTGCTCGATATTGCCCTCCCGGGAGTCCTGCGGCAGGTAGCCGATGGGCCCGGAGGTGGTCACCGAACCGCCGTAGGGCTCCGTCTCCCCCGACAGGATTCGCATCGTGGTGGTCTTTCCGGCACCATTGCGTCCGATGAGCCCGATGCGGTCCCCCGGCTGGACGCGCAGGTGTTGGCCCGGGGCGTTGAGCAAGGTACGGGCGCCGACGCGAACTTCCAAGTCATTGGTAACAATCACAACCCGCTAGTCTATCAACTTCCGCGCAGCACAAAGCCAGGCCCCCTGGACGAACCAAGGAGCCTGGCTAAGTGAGAGAAAACGAAGTCGAGCCTAGACGGCGAACCCGAGGGCTTGGAGCTGTTCGCGCCCCTCCTCGGTGATCATGTTCGGACCCCACGGCGGCATCCAGACCCAGTTGATTTCCAACTGGTCGGCTACCTTGTTGCCCACGACCGCCTGCTCGGCCTGTTCGGCGATGATGTCGGTCAACGGGCACGCCGGAGAAGTCAGCGTCATGTTAACGACGGCCTTTTCCTTGCCCTCGTTTTCTTCCATCCAGATCTCGTAGACCAAGCCGAGGTCGACGACGTTGATGCCGAGCTCGGGGTCGATGACGTCACGGAGGAACTCAGCGACGTCGTAGGCCTTCGCGATCTGCTCCTCGGTCTGCTCGGGGCGCTCGCGGCCCCCATCAAAGCTCGAGGACTCGTTCTGGTACGGGTCAGTGGGCTGGGTCATTAGTGCTCCAATTCGTTGAGTGCGTCGCCTGCAGCGGCTTGGAATGCCTTCCAGCCTAGCAACGCGCATTTGACTCGGGCTGGGTACTGAGAAACCCCGGCGAAGGCCACGCCGTCACCGATGATTTCGTCGTCGCCCTCTTCCTTGCCGCGGGAGGTCACCATCTTCTCGAACTCGGCGAGCTTCTGGTTGGCCACCTCCAGCGGCTGGCCCACGATCTCCTCGGCCATCACCGAGGTCGAGGCCTGGGAAATCGAGCACCCTTCCGCGTCGTAGGAAATGTCCTCGACCGTCTTGCCGTCTTCGGACAGCTTGACGCGCAAGGTCAGCTCGTCGCCACAGGACGGGTTCACGTGGTGAACCTCCGCCTGGTGGCCCTCCCGCAGGCCCTTGTACTGCGGGTTCTTGTAGTGATCCAGGATCACCTCTTGGTACATCGAGTCCAGCATCTACACCACTCCAAAGAATTCTTGCGCCTTCTTGATGGCGGCGACCAGCTGGTCGACTTCCTCGCGCGTGTTGTACAGGTAGAAGCTAGCGCGCGCCGTGGACTGCACACCCACCGCGCGGTGCACCGGCCACGCGCAGTGGTGACCCACGCGGATGGCCACGCCCTGATCGTCAAGCACCTGGCCCATATCGTGCGGGTGGACCCCGTCGACGAGGAAGGAAATCGCCCCGCCGCGGCGCTCTGCCGTCGTGGGCCCCACGATGGTCAGGCCCTCGATCTGGTTCAGCTGCTCCAGCGCGTACTCGGTCAGCTCATGCTCGTGCGCCTGGATGTTGTCCATGCCGATCTCGGACAGGTACTTGACCGCTGCGCCAAGGCCAACGACCTGGCTGGTCATCTGGGTCCCGGCCTCGAAGCGCTGCGGCGGCGCGGCGAAGGTGGTGCCCTCCATCTTGACGACCTCGATCATCGAGCCGCCCGTCAGAAACGGCGGGAGGGCCTTTAGGTGCTCGGCCTTGCCGTAGAGCACACCGATGCCGGAAGGGCCACACATCTTGTGCCCGGAGAACGCGGCAAAATCAACGTCCAGGGCGTGGAAGTCGACCGGCATGTGCGGGACGGACTGGCAAGCGTCCAAGACGGTGAGAGCACCCACGGCCTTCGCACGGGAGACGATCTCCGCGACGTCGGCGACGGCACCCGTCACGTTGGACTGGTGGGTGAACGCGACTACCTTGACGGACTCGTCGAGCTCCAGGGAGTCCAGGTCGATGCGGCCGTCCTCGGTCACCGAGTACCACTTCAGGGTCGCGCCCGTGCGGCGGGCCAGTTCCTGCCACGGAACCAGGTTGGCGTGGTGCTCCAGCTCGGTGATGACGATGGTGTCATCGGCCGTGACGGCTAGGTCACCGGCGCGGTCGTCGCCCAAGACGTAGGCCACCTCGTTAAGGGCCTCCGTCGCGTTCTTCGTAAACGCGATCTCGTCCCGGTCGGCGCCCACGAAGGCGGCGATTGCCTGGCGGGAGGACTCATAGGCATCGTCAGCTTCCTCGGCCAACTGGTAGGCGCCGCGGTGGACGGGAGCGAAGGTGTGCAGGACGAAGTCCTCCTCCGCCTTCCACACCGGCAGGGGCCGCTGCGAGGTCGCCCCGGAGTCGAGGTAGACCAGCGGCTTATCCCCGCGCACGGTGCGGCTGAGGACGGGGAACTGCGCCCGAATAGCTTGAGTATCTAGTGCTGACATAGTCTCCAGCTTTACTTGACGAACTTGTCGTAGCCCTCGGCCTCGAGCTGGTCCGCCAGTTCGGCGCCGCCCGTCTTAACGATCTGGCCGTGAGCGAAAACGTGGACGTAATCCGGCTTCACGTAGTTGAGGATGCGCTTGTAGTGCGTAATCAGCATGATGCCGCCGTTGGTCTCTTCCTGGTACTGGTTGATGCCGTCGGAGACAATACGCAGCGCGTCCACGTCCAGGCCGGAGTCGGTCTCGTCCATGATGGCCATCTTCGGCTTCAGGATGTCCAGCTGCATGACCTCGTGGCGCTTCTTCTCGCCGCCGGAGAAGCCCTCGTTCACGGAGCGGTGAGCGAAGGACTTATCGATCTGCAGCTGCTCGCGGGCCGCGGTCAGTTCCTTGTTCCACTCGCGCAGCTTCGGGGCCTCGCCGCGGGTAGCGGTGACGGCCGAGCGCAGGAACTGGCTCATCTTCACACCCGGGACCTCGGTCGGGTACTGCATGGCCAGGAAGAGGCCGGCGCGGGCGCGCTCGTCTACTTCCATGTCCAGGACGTTCTCGCCGTCGAGGAGGATTTCACCCTCGGTGACCTCGTACTTCGGGTGGCCGGCGATGACGTAAGACAGGGTCGACTTGCCGGAGCCGTTCGGCCCCATGATGGCGTGGGTCTCACCGGAGTTAATGGTCAGGTTCACGCCCTTGAGGATCTCCTTGGGCTCTTCGCCCTCTTCGTTCGGGAGCACCTGGGCGTGGAGGTTCTTGATTTCCAGAGTTGACATAGCGATTTAATCTTTCTGTTGCGTGGGTTTCAGCAGGGGCGCTAGGCGTTGATCTTCGCTAGCTCGTCAGAAACACGGTTTTCCAGCTCTTCGCGCAGGGACTCGACCGGAATACGGTTGATGACCTCGTTGAAGAAGCCGCGGATGATGAGCCGGCGGGCTTCTGCCTCCGGGATACCGCGGGACATGAGGTAGAACAGCTCCAAGTCATCGAAGCGGCCGACGGTCGCAGCGTGGCCGGCGCCCGTGATCTCGCCGGTCTCGATCTCCAGGTTCGGGATCGCGTCGGCGCGCGCCCCGTCGGTCAGGATGAGGTTGTTGTTCGTCTCATAAGTGTCGGTGCCCTGCGCGTCGGCGCGGATGAGCACGTCGCCCACCCAGCAGGTGCGGGACTCGGCCTTCTTGTCGCCCTGCAGAGCGCCCTTGTAGAGCACGCGGGAGCGGCAGTTCGGCACGGAGTGGTCGACCAGCATGCGGTTTTCGAAGTACTGGCCGGAGTCCGCGAAGTAGACGCCGAGCAGCTCGACGTCGGCGCCCGGGGCGCTGAAGGTCACGCGCGGGACGATGCGCACGATCTCGCCGCCGAAGATGGCGGAGTTGTGGCGCAGGGTGGCGTCGCGGCCCATCTTGATGGCCTGGTGCGACAGGTGGACGGCGTCGTTTTCCCAGTCGGCGTCGACAATGACGGTGACGTGCGCGCCGTCGCCGATGACGAATTCGACGTTGTCAGCGTGGGTGCCGGAGCCCTCGTACTTGAGCACGACGGTCGCCTCGGCGTGGTGGCCGACCTCGATAGAGGTCGCGCCAAAGCTGGTAACGCCGTCGCCGCGGCCGGTGATCGTCACGATGGTCGGCTCCTCCAGCCGGGCCTCCGGCTCGATGGTCACGACCTGGGCCTCCGGCATGGAGGTCCATGCCTGGGCAGCCACGCGGTCGGTGGGCTTGCCGGCCCGGCCCAGCCGCTCGTCGGTGGGAGCGACCGTCTCGGTGCGGACCTCGTCCGGACCGGTGACCTTCACGTCTTGGGCTACGGCCTCAGCAAACTCGCCGTTGTGCAGGCCGCGGAGGTTGCGCAGGGAGATAAAGCGCCACACCTCGTCGCGACCCTTCGGGATGTCGAAGTCCGCCACGTCGAAGGAACCGAAGAGATCACCCTTGGTGACCTGGTTCGGGTTCTTACGAGCAGAAAATTCGTTTGAGTTCACCATCGGGACTAGCCCACCGATCCTTCCATCTGTAGCTCGATGAGGCGGTTGAGCTCGAGGGCGTACTCCATCGGGAGCTCCTTCGCGATAGGCTCAACGAAACCGCGCACGATCATAGCCATTGCTTCTTCTTCCGCGATGCCGCGCGACATCAGGTAGAACAACTGCTCCTCCGACACCTGCGAGACGGTCGCCTCGTGGCCCAAGGTCACGTGGTCGTTGCGGATGTCGTTGTAGGGGTATGTGTCCGAACGCGAGATGCTGTCGACCAGCAAGGCGTCGCACTCCACGTTGGAGGTCGAGTGGTGCGCGTTCTGGTTGACCTGAACCAAGCCGCGGTAGGCCGCGCGCCCGCCGGCGCGGGCCACGGACTTGGACACGATGTTCGAGGAGGTGTGCGGCGCCATGTGCGTCATCTTCGCGCCGGTGTCCTGGAACTGATCTTCGCCGGCGAAGGCGACGGAGAGCACCTCACCGCGGGCGTGCTCGCCGGTCAGCCAGACGGCTGGGTACTTCATGGTCACCTTGGAGCCGATGTTGCCGTCGACCCACTCCATGGTCGCGCCCTCTTCACACTTGGTGCGCTTGGTCACCAGGTTGTAGACGTTGTTCGACCAGTTCTGGATGGTCGTGTAGCGGCAACGGCCGCCCTTCTTGACGATAATCTCCACGACGGCGGAGTGCAGGGAGTCCGACTTGTAAATCGGCGCGGTGCAGCCCTCGACGTAGTGCACGTAAGCGTCCTCATCGACGATGATGAGCGTGCGCTCGAACTGCCCCATGTTTTCCGTGTTGATGCGGAAATATGCCTGCAGCGGGATGTCCACGTGGATTCCCGGCGGAACGTAGATGAAGGAGCCACCGGACCAGACGGCGGAGTTCAGCGAGGAGAACTTGTTGTCGCCGGCCGGGATGACAGTGCCGAAGTATTCCTTGAACAGCTCCTCGTGCTCGCGCAGGGCAGTGTCGGTGTCGACGAAGATAACGCCCTGGCGCTCCAGATCCTCGCGGATCTGGTGGTAGACGACCTCGGACTCGTACTGGGCGGCGACGCCAGCCACCAGACGCTGCTTTTCGGCGTCCGGGATACCCAGCTTGTCGTAGGTTTCCTTAATGTCGGCGGGCAAATCGTCCCAGGTCTGGGCCTGCTCCTCGGTCGACTTGACGTAGTACTTGATGTTGTCGAAGTCGATCCCGGACAAATCCGCGCCCCAGGTGGGAATCGGCTTCTTCTCGAAGATGTTGAGGGCCTTGAGCCGCTGGTTGAGCATCCACTCGGGCTCGTTCTTCTGGCGGGAGATGTCGCGAACGACCTCCTCGCTCAGTCCACGTCGTGCCGATGCACCGGCCACGTCCGAGTCGTGCCAGCCATATTCGTACGCACCGATGGACTCGATGATCTCGTCATCGGTCATCTTGGCCTCGGTACCCGGCGCAGATTGTGCCTGAGTCATGACCCGCTCCTTTCTCACTGCGTGTGAAGATTAGTTGCGTTGTTTAAAAATTGGTGTCAAGGGGATGTTAGTCGTGCAGATACCGTGACCGTCCGCGATGGAGGCCAAAGGCTGCACGTGCTTGCCTAACAGGGCGGAAAAGACCTCCTGCTCCGCCTCACACAACTCGGGGTGCTCCGCTGCCACGTGAGCCACGGGGCAATGGTGCTGACAAATCTGCACTCCCTGGCCCGCGCTGGTCACGGTGGCGGCGTAGCCGTGGTCGTCCAAGGCCGCGGCGAGCTCCGCCGCGATCTCTTCCACGGATTCGCCCTCCTGGACCAAGGGTTCCACGTCCGCCAGCAACCGCTCCATGCGAGCTTTCGCAAATTGCTTGACGGCCGCAGAGCCGCCGACTTCCCTAAGGGCGGTCAGCGCTTCGGAGGCGAGTTCGTCGTAGGCGTGCCCGAACTGGGCCCGCCCCTTGTCGGTGAGGCGGAAATGTTTGGCGGGGCGCCCGCGCCCGGCCGGTTCCCCGTACTTGGGGTGCGGCCGACGGTGGACCACCTCCGTCAAATCCTCTTCCACCAGGATGTCTAGATGGCGTCGCACGCCCGCGGCGGAAAGCCCCAGGCGCTTTCCCAGGTACGAAGCGGTGACCGGACCGTCCTTGAGCAGCAGAAGCATGACTTGGCGGCGGGTATCCCCCTCCGTGGAGCGAGACTCCTTTGCCGGGCTCGCCGCCGCGGCAGCTCGCGCCTTGTTCGTCATGTCTTCCACCTCCTTGCGCACTGGCCGTGCACACCTAACAAGTCGTATCCGAGCCAGCCACCTCGATACCGGGGCTAACACTTTAGACAACACTAGTGTTCCCTAATTCATTCCCGAATGCCACCAACGCAGGTTATCGGCGTGCCGCCCGCGGGCCCCCGCGGGTGGAGTGCGTAAAGTAGACGCCGATGAAACAGATTTTCGCCGACGGTCTCCGATCCCTGAGATCCGCGCTACCCCGCCTGGGCACGGCCGGTTCTCGGTCGGCGTTGCTGCACACCAGCGACGAGCCGGAGGCCCGCGCCGAGCGCACTGCAGGCGGCGAAAGAGGCTCCCGCTTCGACCTCCTGCCGGTCGATCCCGCGGGGGGTAGTCGGGGGCGATATTCCGTCAACCATCTGCGCGGCTTTTTCGTTCTGCGGTGGATGGGCACCGTCGGCGCGCTCCTCATCGCCTTCGGCGGCCTGGGCGCGGGTGCGGTGCCCGTGGTGGGCAACCCCTACGACAACGTCCCCTTCGGCTCCTTGATGTCCCGCATGCTCCAGACCGCCTCCGCCCTGGTCTTTCTGGGCGTGGCCCTCTTGGTGCTCGCCTGGGTGCTGATGGCGCCTTACGTGGGCGCGCCCCTGCGCCGGGCACAGCGGCAACACCCGGCCGTGGCCCCGCACCTTATCTGGCGCACCTTCGCCGGCTGGGTCATCCCGCTTATCCTGACCGCTCCCCTGTTCACCCAGGACATCTATTCCTACTTGGCGAACGGCTCCATCGTCGTCGCCGGCCTGGACCCCTATTCCGCAGGCCCGGTCCAGCTGCTGGGCCCGGAAAACGAGCTCGCCCGGTCGGTGCCGTTCATCTGGGCCAACTCGCCCTCCCCGTACGGGCCGGTCGCCCTGGGGCTGGCGGGCGCGGTCAGCTGGCTGACCCAGGACTCCATCCTCCTGGGCGTTATCGCCCACCGCCTGCTGTCCATCCTCGGCGTGGGCGCGGCCGGCTGGGCGCTGACCCGGCTGGCGCTGCGCTGCCGGGTCAAGGTGGCCACGGCCCTGTGGTTGGGGATCCTCAACCCGCTGACGGTGCTCCACCTCATCGGCGGCATCCACAACGAGTCGATCATGCTGGGGCTCATCCTTCTCGGCGTCGAATTCGGCCTGCGCGCCGCCGACCGAGTGGCGGATCTCCCGGCTGGCGCGCGGCTTAATAGCCCCGCCGGGCGCGCGATCGCCGGCTACCTGGCCGTGTCCGTCGCGCTCATCTCCTGCGCCGGCATGGTCAAGGTCACCGGCTTTATCGCCCTGGGGTTCGTGGGCATGACCCTGGCGCGCACGCTGGTCCATTACCGGGGTGCCAGCCCGCTGCGGGCCATCGCCTGCTCGGCCGCGCTCCACCTGGCCCTGCTCATTGCGACCATCGCCGTGGTCACTGTGCTCACGGGCATCGGCCTGGGCTGGATCACCGGCCAGGGCGGCGCGGCCACCATCCGGTCCTGGATGTCGGCGACCACCTCCGTGGGCGTGGGCGCTGGCTTTATCGGCATGCAGCTGGGGCTCGGCGATCACACCGACGCCATCCTCTCGGTCACCCGCACCCTGGGCGTCCTGGTCGCCGGGGTGTTCATGGTGCGCATGCTTTTCGCCACCTTCCGCGGCTCCATCCACCCCGTCGGCGGGCTCGGGGTCTCCACGCTGGTGCTGGTCGTCTTCTTCCCGGTGGTCCACCCCTGGTACATCCTGTGGGCGGTCTTTCCCCTGGCTGCGTGGGCCAACCGCTTGGTCTTCCGCGCCGCGGTGGTCGGCTACTCGGCCATCGTCAGCTTCTTCGTCCTGCCCCGCGGCCTGGGCCTGCCGCCGATGACCATCCTGCTCATCTACCTCGCCGCGGCGGTAATGTTCGTCATAGTCGGCGGAATCTGGTGGGTGCTATTACGCCGATCGCGGGTTGATCTCCTAAGGTAGAGCGGTGTGACTAAAACTTTCGATGGATCTTTAGCTTTAGAGCTCCGCGGGGTGCACAAGACCTACAGCGGCAAGCCCGCCGTCAACGGGCTCGACCTGCGGGTTCCCCGCGGGCAGATGCTCTGCCTGCTCGGCCCCAACGGCGCCGGCAAGACCACCACCATTGAAATGTGCGAGGGCTTCATCGCCCCGACCTCCGGGTCCATCCGGGTCCTCGGCCTGGATCCCACGTCCCAGGCTGACCAGGTGCGCGCCCGGATCGGCATCATGCTCCAGGGAGGCGGCTCCTATTCCGGCATCCGCGTGCGCGAGATGCTGCACCTGGCCGCCAGCTACAACCAGAACCCCCACGACCCGGACTGGCTGATGGAGCTGCTCGGCCTCGAGGGCGTGGCCCGCAACACCTACCGGCGACTCTCCGGCGGCCAGAAACAACGCCTCTCCCTGGCGCTGGCGATTATCTCCCGGCCCGAGCTGGTCTTCCTCGACGAGCCGACCGCCGGCATGGACGCGCAATCCCGGCTGGCGGTCTGGCGGCTCATCGATGCCCTCAAGCGCGACGGCACCACCATCGTGCTGACCACCCACCTCATGGACGAGGCCGAAGCCCTGGCGGACTATATCGCGATTATCGACCGCGGCGAGCTGATAGCGGAGGGCACGCCTAGCGAGTTGATGACGCGCACCGCTAACCCGCAGGTAACGGTGTCCACGGACGAGGCCATCGACCTGGATCGCTTTGCCCGCGACTGCGGCATCGGGCTCGATCTGGTCCGCCCCCTGCACTACCGCGTCCACGCCGCCGGCACGCCGGAGCTGCTCGCCCGGCTGACCCAGGCGCTGGCCAACCAGGGGGTCCTCGCCCACCGCATCGACACCGCCCACCGCAACCTCGAGGATGTCTTCCTCGATCTCACCGGCCGCGAACTACGCAGTTAAGGGGAAAAGCCATGGATACACCCACCACACCTGCTGATTCCGCCCGGGCTGTCGGGCGCGCTGCGGACTTCCCGCCGGGCACCTTCCGCCCGGCACCGCAGCGGGCATCGGCAGCCAAACTAGCCTGGGCCCAGGGTCTCATCGAATCCAAGCTCATGCTCCGCCACGGCGAGCAGCTGCTGCTCAGCATCATCATCCCGGCGCTGCTGCTCTTCGGCGCGGCCCGGATGCCGTTGCTGGCGGACGAGATTCACCTCGACCAGATCTTCCCGATGGTGCTGGCCGTAGCCGCCACCAGCGCGGGCTTTACTGGCCAGGCCATCTCCCTGGCCTTCGACCGCCGCTACGGCGCCCTCAAGCGCACCGGCGCCTCCGGCGTGCCCGCCTGGACTATCGTGACCGGCAAGATCATGGCGGTGCTCTCCATGGTCACCGTCCAGGTGATCGTCCTGGGAGTCATCGCCGTGGCCCTGGGCTTTAGGGCCAGCTGGGTGGGCGTGCTGCTCGCCCTGATCATCCTGCTGTTCGGCGTGGCGACCTTCACCGCACTCGGCCTCATCCTGGGCGGGACGCTGTCGTCCGAGATCGTCCTGGCGCTGGCCAACCTCATCTGGTTCCTGCTGCTGGGCGTCGTCGGCTGGGCGATGTACAGCCAGGGGCTCGGCTCGAACGGGCTCCTCAACGTGGTGCCCACGGTGGCACTGGCGGGCGGACTGGCCGACGCGTTCGCCGGTCACCTACCCTGGGTGCAGATGCTGGTCTTGGCCGTCTGGGCAGGCGCGGCGTCGTTGGCGGCGGCCAAATGGTTCCGATTCGAGGGCTAAGTGTGAGTTATTTCTAAAAACCCAGCTTGACCCCTACTTTTCTTTTTAGTTCGACCCCCAAACGGAGTACCCTAATGACCGTGAGTGACAACGTGACAACCTCTGCTTCCCCCGCCTCGGGCGATACCCGCCCCGGGTTCTTTTCCCGCCTGGGCAATTTCGTCCGGAACGGCGTGCCCAGCCTGCGCCAGCAGCGCATCATCGCGTTCATCCTGCTGCTGTGCCAGGGCGGCATCACGGTCTCCGGTTCCATCGTCCGCGTGACCGGCTCCGGGCTGGGCTGCGTGACGTGGCCCAATTGCCACCCCGGTTCGCTGGTGCCGCTGGAGGGCACGGCCCCGCTGATCCACCAGTTCATCGAGTTCGGTAACCGCCTGCTGACCTTCGTGGTGCTGGCCGCCGCCCTAGCCGCGGCCTTCGCCATGCACCGCGCGCGCCGCCGCAAGGAGCTCAAGGTCTACGCCTGGATTTCGGTCGCCGGCATCTTCGTCCAGGCGCTTATCGGCGCCCTGTCGGTCTTCCTGAAGCTGAAGTGGTGGGCGGTGGCCATGCACTTCCTGCCGTCGATGGTCCTGGTCTGGATCGCCGCGCTGCTGTATACCCGCCTGCGCCAGCCGGATGACGGCACCCCGACCCAGGCCTTCCCGCGTACCATCCGCAACCTGGCCGCCGTCGCCGCGGCCGCCCTGGCCGTCGTGCTGATTACCGGCACCTTCGTCACCGGCTCGGGCCGGCACGCGGGCGACGCCGAGGAAGGCATGCTGGGCCGCCTCCACCTAGACACCGAGTCCATGGCCGTGGTCCACGCGATGTGCATGTACGTCTACCTAGCCCTGACCCTGGTCGTCATCATCCTGCTCTACCGCAACCGGGTCGCGGCCCGCCCGCGCAACATCGGCTGGTACCTGGTGGTCGCTATTTTGATTCAGTGGGCCATCGGTGTCATCCAGTTCCGCCTGGGCATCCCCCGCTGGACCATCCCGGTGCACATCGGGATGTCCTCCCTCGTCACCGCCCTGACCGCGGCTCTGTATGCCTACGGCTTCGTCCGCACCGGCGGCACCGAGGGCCTCAAAACGGGCTCGATCGAGGGTGATAAGCACTACGCGGATCGCCAAGCTGCCCTCGCCGCGCGCTAAAAACAGTTAACGTGGGTGTATGCATGCTATTCAAGTAAAGCGCACCGGCGGCCCGGAAGTACTGGAGTACGTGTCCGTGGATGCCCCCGTCCCCAGCGACAACGAGGTTCTCGTGGATGTCGAGCGGGCGGGGGTTAACTATATCGACACCTACTACCGCGAGGGCATCTACAACGCCAACGTCCCGTTCATCCTCGGCCTGGAAGGCGTCGGCCGCGTCAGCCACGATCCGCGCGGCGAGATCGCCGAGGGCACCCTGGTGGCCTGGCACCACGCCTTCGGCTCCTACGCCGAGCAGGTCTGCGTGGACCGCAACCGCATGGCCCAGGTACCGGACGATTTCCCGCTGAATATCGCCGCCTCCATGATGCTGCAGGGCATGACGGCGCACTACCTCACCCACGGCGTCTACCAGCTGGAGGAAGGCTCCACCTGCCTGATTACCGCCGGCGCCGGCGGCGTGGGCCTGCTGGCCACCCAGATGGCCAAGTACCTAGGCGCCACGGTCTACTCCGTGGTCTCCTCCGACGAGAAGGAGCAGCTGGCCTACGAGGCGGGCGCGGACCAGGTCTTCCGCTACTCCGACGTGCTGGCCGAGCAGGTCCGCCGTTTCAACGGCGGCCAGGGCGTCGACGTGGTCTACGACGGCGTCGGCCAGGCCACCTTCCAGGAGTCCCTCGAGGTCGTCCGCCCGCGCGGCACCGTCTGCCTGTTCGGCGCGGCCTCCGGCCCGGTCGACCCCATCGATCCCCAGGTGCTCAACACCCACGGCGCGATCTTCCTGACCCGCCCGTCGCTGGCCGCCTACACGGCTACCGATGCCGAGTTCCAGAAGCGCTCCCAGGCCGTCGTCGAGATGATTCGCAGCGGCCACCTCACCCTGCGCGTGAGCAACGAGTACCCGCTCGAGCAGGCCGAGCAGGCCCACCGCGATCTGCAGGCCCGCAAGACCACCGGCTCCATCGTCTTGAACCCCCGCGCCTAGCACCCTAAGCGCCTAAAACCCAGCCCGCCTACCGCCCCGTGGAGTTATCCACGGGAGGTGAGGCGGGCTGGGTTTTCTTATGCGTTAAGCCGGTTCGGCGGGCCTATTAGAAGCCGAGAGCCTCGCCGACGGTCTGCCAGCCCAGGATGGCGTCGATAGACAGGCCGATAAAGAGCACGGACAGGTAGTTGTTCGAGTAGATGAACAAGCGCATGGGCTTGACCGTCTGGCCGCCCTTGACGCCCTGGTGCAGGCGGATGGCCATCCACAGGAAGGCCGCACCGGAGAGCACTGCGACCACCAGGTAGATCCAGGAGGTGGCCGGGACGATGAGCCAGGACACGATGACGGTGCCGATGGTGTACCAGACGATCTGGCGGGTCACCTCCTGATCGGAGGCCACCACGGGCAGCATCGGGACGCCGGCGCGGCGGTAGTCTTCCTTGTACTTCATGGCCAGCGCCCAGGTGTGCGGCGGGGTCCAGAAGAAGATGATGAGGAAGAGCACGATGGCCTGCCACCACTGGCCCGGCTCGCCGGCCGGGGCGTTGTCCTTGATGACCGCCCAGCCGACCATCGCCGGCATGCAGCCGGCCAGCCCGCCCCAAACGATGTTCTGGGCGTTGCGCATCTTCAAAAACTTCGTGTAGACGAAGACGTAGAACAAGTTCGTCAGGATGACGAAGAAGGCGGCCAGCCAGGAGTTGGCCATGACCCCGAGCCAGAAGATGGACAGCGCCAGCATGATCCAGGCGAAGATGGCGGCGTTGCGCTTGCTGATCTTGGCGCGGACCAGCGGGCGGGCGCGGGTGCGCTGCATCTTCTGGTCGAGGTCGTAGTCGACCACGTTGTTGAACGTGTGGGCGGCCGCCGCGCCCATCCAGCCGCCGAAGAGGGTGGAGAGGATGAGCCAGATATTGTCGCTGACGGCCTCGAGACCGCGCTGCGCCTGGAGCATCGCCGGAATTGCTGCGACGAGGAGGAGCTCAATGATCCTCGGTTTAGTCAGCGCAATATAGGCCTTGATGGTCTCCAAGGAATCATCCTCCAGCGTCCTGGGCACGAGCGGGTTGGTGGTCAAAAGGCGGCCGCTAAAGGCCGCAGTTAAGTGGTCGCCCCTTCGCGGGCGATAGTTCCGCGCACGCCGTGATTCGTTACCAACTTCACAACGCCGGCGGGTGGGAAGGCTCCTACGGGGCTTTAGTCGGACTAGGCGCGCCGCGAAAAAGTGCGCGCTGGTCCAGCCCCAGCCTTTCCTATCCCTGCCAGCCTACAACGTTTGGCTGATAAACCTTAAATTCTCTCCGCTGCCGTGTCGAGACACCTCGACACCGGCCCAGTACGGCCCGGCTGGCGCCTGAGTTGGCGACGGCCGGTCGCTGCTCGGCCCCAGCTCAGAACGAATGCGGGCCGAGCGAGTTGGGCGCCCCACCGCCGGGCCGGCTGGTGTGTCCGCCGGACAATTCTCCCCCGGCTTCGGTAGTTGCGCCCGGAGGTGCTCCCTTGGGGCCGCAAAGTTCACTAGACTGAGGGAGGAATTTTTCTATGTCGAAAACACCGAGCTAGTAAGGACCATTTACCGTGTCGGAAATTACCTTGTCGCCTGAGCTGCAGGCCATGACCGAGCGCCGCTACCCCGAGGATTGGACCGACCGGGACACCCGGGCAGTCGATACCATCCGCGTGCTGGCCGCCGACGCCGTGCAGAACTGTGGTTCTGGGCACCCGGGTACCGCGATGTCGCTCGCGCCGCTGGCCTACACGCTGTACCAGCGGATCCTCAACCACGATCCGCAGGATAAGGACTGGGCCGGCCGCGACCGCTTCGTTTTGTCCGTGGGCCACTCTTCGCTTACCCAGTACATCCAGCTCTTCCTGGGCGGTTTCGGCCTGGAGATGGACGATCTGAAGGCCCTGCGCACCTGGGGCTCGCGCACCCCGGGCCACCCGGAGGTCCACCACACCGACGGTGTGGAAATCACCACCGGCCCGCTGGGCCAGGGTCTGGCGTCCTCGGTGGGCATGGCCATGGCCGCTCGCAAGGAGCGCGGTCTGTTCGACCCGGAGGCACCGGCTGGCGAGTCCCCCTTCGATCACTTCGTCTACGTCATCGCTTCCGACGGCGACCTGCAGGAGGGCGTGACCTCCGAGGCCTCTTCCCTGGCGGGCACGCAGCAGCTGGGCAACCTGATCGTCTTCTGGGACGACAACCGCATCTCCATCGAGGACGACACCAACATCGCCTTCAACGAGGACGTCGTCGCCCGCTACGAGGCTTACGGCTGGCACGTCCAGACCGTCGAGTCCGGCGAGGACGTCGTGGCCATCGAGAAGGCGGCGCGCGAAGCCCAGAAGGTCACCGACAAGCCCTCCTTCATCCGCATCAAGACCGTCATCGGCTACCCGGCGCCGAACAAGATGAACACCGGTGGCGCCCACGGCGCCGCCCTGGGCGACGAGGAAGTCGCCGCCACCAAGGAGATCCTGGGCTTCGACCCGCAGGAGACCTTCCACATCGACGCCGACGTGCTCGAGCACACCCGCGGGCTGGTCGAGCGCGGCGCGCAGGCCCACGCGGACTGGCAGCAGCGCTTCGACGCCTGGGCGGAAAAGAACCCGGAGGCCAAGCAGCTCTTCGACCGGATGCAGGCCCGCCAGCTGCCGGAGGACTTCGCGGCCGAACTGCCGACCTGGTCCACCGAGGACAAGCCGCTGGCTACCCGCAAGGCCTCGGAGGCGACCATCCAGGCGCTGGCCGCTGCCCTGCCGGAGATGTGGGGCGGCTCGGCCGACCTGGCCGGTTCCAACAACACCGTGATTAAGGGCGCGGATTCCTTCGGCCCGACCGCCATCACCACCGACGCTTGGTCCGCCCAGCCCTACGGCCGCAACCTTCACTTCGGCATCCGCGAGCACGCGATGTCGGCGATCATGAACGGCATCGCCCTGCACGGCAACACGCGCGTCTACGGCGGCACCTTCCTGATCTTCTCCGAGTACCAGTTCCCGGCCATCCGCCTGGGCGCCCTGATGTCCACGGATACCTACTACGTCTGGACCCACGACTCCATCGGCCTGGGCGAGGATGGCCCGACCCACCAGCCGGTCGAGACCCTGGCCGCCCTGCGCGCGGTGCCGAACCTGGCGGTGATCCGCCCGGCGGACGCCAACGAGACCGCCCAGGCCTGGACCGCCGCCCTGGAGCGCCCGGCCGCCCCGAAGGGCCTGTCGCTGACCCGCCAGAACCTGCCCATCCTGGACGGCACCGCGGAAAAGGCCGCCGAGGGCGTGCGCCGCGGCGCCTACACCCTGGTCGAGGCCACCGGCGGCGAGCCTGAGGTCATCCTGATTGCCACCGGCTCCGAGGTCCAGTACGCCGTCGAGGCCGCCAAGGTGCTCGAGGAGCAGTCCGTGCCCACCCGCGTGGTTTCCGCCCCGTGCCTCGAGTGGTTCGAGGAGCAGGACGCCGAGTACCGCGAGCAGGTGCTGCCGGCCAAGGTCCGGGCCCGCGTGTCCGTCGAGGCCGCGGTGGCCCAGCCGTGGCACAAGTACACCGGCACCTTCGGCCGCAACATCTCCCTCGAGCACTACGGCGCCTCCGCCCCGGCGGAGGAGCTCTTCAAGAAGTTCGGCTTCACCGCCCAGGCCGTCGTCGAGGCTGCCCAGGAGTCCCTGGCCGCCGCCCGCGCGTAGTTTTTTCACCCGCCCGACCGAGCTACCTAACCCGAGATTTTCCTTAAGGAGAACGCACATGAACAACGTTGACAAGCTCGCCCAGATGGGCACCTCGACGTGGCTGGATGATCTGTCCCGCCAGCGTCTGCAGTCCGGCAACCTCCGCGAACTCATCGACACCAAGAGCGTGGTCGGGGTGACCACCAACCCGACCATCTTCGCCAAGGCCATGTCCCAGGGCACGGCCTACGATGCCGACATCGCTAAGCTCAAGGAGCAGGGCGCGGCCGTGGACGAGGCCGTCTACAGCCTGGCCATCGACGACGTGCGCGCCGCCTGCGACGAGCTGCACGACGTCTTCGTCGACAGCAACGGCGAGGACGGCCGCGTGTCCATCGAGGTCGACCCGCGCATCTCCGACGACGCCGAGGCCACCTTGAACCAGGCCCGCGACCTGTGGAAGAAAGTCGATCGCCCCAACGCGATGATTAAGATCCCGGCGACCGACGGCTCGCTGCAGGCCATCGAGGACGCGCTGGCGGAAGGCATTTGCGTCAACGTGACCCTGATCTTCTCCCTGAAGCGCTACGTCAAGGTCGTTGACCGCTACAAGGAGGGCATCCGCCGCGCGGAGGCCGCCGGCTTGGACGTGACCAAGATCTTCTCGGTCGCCTCCATCTTCATCTCCCGCATCGACACCGAGGTCGACAAGCGCCTGGAGGAAATCGGCACACCTGAGGCGCTCAAGCTGCGCGGCCAGGTCGGCCTGGCCGAAGCCAATCTCTGCTACGGCTTCTTCGAGTCCGCCTTCCTCCACCCGGAGCGGCTGCCCGCCCCGGATCCGCTGCCGGCCGGCGCGAACTTCCAGCGCCCGCTGTGGGCTTCTACCGGCGTGAAGAACCCAGAGTACCCCGCCACCCTGTACGTAACCGAGCTGGCCGGCCCGGAGACCGTCAACACCATGCCGGAGGCCACCCTGGACGCGTTCCTGGACGCGGACGTGCGCCTGGGCGATGCCCTGACCGGCATGCTGGAGACCGCCAACAGCACCTGCGGGCACGCGGCCCAGCTGGTTTCCCTCGAGGAGGTCTACGAGCAACTCGAGCAGGAGGGCGTCGACAAGTTCGTGGCCTCCTGGAACGAGCTGCTCGAGACCATGTCCGCGAAGCTCTAGGGCCGCTCCTCCGTCCGCCTGAAGGTGGGCGTTGTGTCCCTCCCTCAGGCCGCGATTCGCAGCGCACCGCCGAAGTAAACCGACGGTGCGCTCCTCGCTACAATGGGTAACCGCAACCTTAAAATAAATATTGTCTTCTTAATCTCCGGCGAAAGGATTTCCCGTGTCAGACCCCAGTTCCTGGGACAACCCGTTAAGGGATGAAAGAGACAAACGCCTACCCCGCATTGCTAGCCCCTCCGGCATGGTTATCTTCGGCGTTACCGGCGATCTGGCACGGAAAAAGCTCCTGCCGGCCATCTACGACTTGGCCAACCGCGGCCTCCTGCCGGCCGGCTTCACCCTGGTCGGCTACGGCCGCCGCGACTGGGACAAGCAGGCGTTCGCCGACTACGTCCTCAAGGCCGTCCAGGCCGGGGCCCGCACCGAGTTCCGCGAGCACGTCTGGCAGTACCTGGCTCAGGGCGTCGAGTTCGTCACGGGCGGTTTCGACGACGCCGGCTTCGACAAGCTCTCGGCCCGCCTGAGCGAGCTGGATACCGCCCGCGGTACCGGTGGAAACTGGGCCTATTACCTGTCCGTCCCGCCGGAGTTTTTCTCTAGCATCTGCCACCAGCTCGAGCGCGTCGGCATGGCTAACAGCTCCGACAACACGTGGCGCCGCGTCATCATCGAAAAGCCCTTCGGCCACGACCAGAAGTCGGCCCGGGAGCTCAACGAGGTCGTCAACGCGGTCTTCCCGGAGCAGTCGGTCTTCCGCATCGACCACTACCTGGGCAAGGAGACGGTGCAGAACATCATGGCGCTGCGCTTTGCCAACCAGATCTTCGAGCCGATGTGGAACGCCCACTACATCGACCACGTGCAGATCACCATGGCCGAGGACATCGGCTTGGGCGGGCGCGCCGGCTACTACGACGGCATCGGCGCAGCCCGCGACGTCATCCAGAACCACCTGCTGCAGCTGCTGGCGCTGGTGGCCATGGAGGAGCCTTCCTCCTTCGAGCCGGAGGCCCTGCAGGCCGAAAAGACGAAGGTGCTGCGCGCCACGACGCCGGTGCACCCGCTGAACAAGACCACCGCCCGCGGCCAGTACACCGCCGGCTGGCAGGGCTCGGAATACGTCAAGGGCCTGCGCGAGGAGGACGGCTTCGATCCGGAGTCGACGACGGAGACCTACGCGGCCTGCACGCTGGAGGTCAACTCCCGCCGCTGGGGCGGCGTGCCGTTCTACCTGCGCACCGGCAAGCGCCTGGGGCGCCGCGTGACCGAGATTGCCTTGGTCTTCAAGCACGCCCCGCACCAGCCCTTCCAAAACGGCCAGGCCGACGCTCTGGGCCAGAACGCCGTGGTTATCCGCGTCCAGCCGGACGAGGGCGTGACCATGCGTTTCGGTTCCAAGGTGCCGGGCTCGACCATGGAGGTCCGCGACGTGAACATGGACTTCGCCTACGCCGAGGCCTTCACCGAGGAATCCCCGGAGGCCTACGAGCGGCTCATCCTCGACGCCCTGCTGGACGAGTCCTCGCTCTTCCCCACCAACGAGGAAGTCGAGCTGTCCTGGGCGATCCTGGACCCGATCCTCGATTACTGGGCCGAGGCCGGCCAGCCGGACGAATACCCGGCCGGGACCTGGGGCCCGGAGTCCGCCGACAAGATGCTGCGCCGCCGGGGCCACTCCTGGCGCCGCCCTTAAGAGCTCGAGCGAAAAGAGAGATTTGCCATGATTATCCCCTTGCCAGATACCACCACGCGCGACATCTCCAAGAAGCTGGTCGAGGCCCAAGAGCACTACACGCTGACCACCGGCCGCGTGCTGACCCTGATTGTCTCCGCGTACCAGGGCGATGACATCAACGTCATCCTCGACTCCATCCGGGATGCCTCCCACGAGCACCCGGCCCGCGTGCTGGTCGTCATCTCCGAGGACCCGGAAGCCGACACCAGCCTGGACGCGGAGCTGCGCGTCGGCGGCGAGGCCGGTGCCTCCGAGATCGTGATTATGCGCCTGCACGGCGAGCTCGCCCACCAGGCCGAGGCCGTCGTCACCCCGCTGCTGCTGCCCGACACGCCGATTGTGGCGTGGTGGCCTACCCGTTACCCGGATTCGCCGGCGGAAGCCCCCATCGGCAGCCTGGCCCAGCGCCGCATCACCGATATCGCCCATTCCGAGGGCCCGACCCCGCAAATGCTCCAGCAGCTCTCCGACGACTACCAGCCGGGTGATTCCGACATGTCCTGGGCGATGATCACCCTGTGGCGCGGCATCGTCGCCTCCGCCCTGGACCGCCTGCCGCACGAACCGGTCGGATCGGTGACCATCTCCGGTCCCAAGTCGCACCCGGCCGTGGACCTGGCCGCCGGCTGGCTGGCCGATCGCCTGGGCGTGGCGGTGCGCCGCGCCGCGGACGACCCGAGCCTGCACCACCACTTCCCTATCTCCAAGCTCATCTTCCACCGCGATTCCGGCGACATCAGCCTCACGGTCGTCGACCACGGCAGCGTCGAGCTGGCCGTGCCGAACTCGCCCACCTCGCTGGTGGCGCTCAGCGTGCGCTCCCAGGCCGAGGTGCTCGCCGAGGAACTGCGCCACTTGGACACCGATCAGATTTTCGCCAACGCTCTGCGCGCCCTGCCGCGCGTAAGCTACGTCTAATCAGAAAGGCACTCCCACATGGTCGATATTCGCCGCGTCAAGGACAAGGCCGCCCTCACCGAGCAGGCCGCACTCGACTTCATCGATCTGATCGCCGCCTGCCAGGCACCCGGCGGCGGCCGCCACGGCGACGGGGTCGCCCGGGTGGTGCTCACCGGCGGCAGCGCGGGCATCGGCATGCTCGAGCAGCTGCGCCGTTTTGCCGACGCCGCCCAGGCCCAGGGTGAGGATTTCCCGGCCCTGCAGGTGGATTGGTCCCGCGTGCACGTCTTCTTCGGCGACGAGCGCAACGTGGCCGTCGACGATCCCGAGTCCAACGAGGGGCAGGCGCGCGCTGCCCTGCTCGACCACGTCGGCATCCCGGATTCACACGTCCACGGCTACGGCCTGGGCGCGGCGGACCTCGAGCAGGCCGCCGCGGACTACGCCGCGGTGCTGGACGAGTTCGCCCCGCGCGGTTTCGATCTGCACCTTCTGGGGATGGGCGGCGAGGGCCATATCAACTCGCTGTTTCCCCACACCCCGGCGGTCCGCGAGGAAGAACGCCTCGTGGTGGCGGTGACGGATTCCCCCAAGCCGCCGGCCGAGCGCGCCAGCCTGACCCTGCCGGCGGTCCGCCGCGCCGAGCAGGTCTGGCTGCTAGTTAGCGGCGAGGAAAAGGCCGAGGCCGCCCAGCACGTCATCGACGGCGCAGACGCCCTCGACTGGCCGGCCGCGGGCGCCCAGGGCGCGGCGGCTACCCGCCTCTACCTGGCCAACGACGCCGCCCGAGGCTAGTCCCGGGCCGCCCCACCCACGCGGCACCGAGAGGACACAATAGACACTAAAATACGCAAACACCGCCTAGCTGGTTTGACCAGCTAGGCGGTGTTGGTTTTCGGCGGTTAGCTAACGCGGCGGCACACGCCGCGTTGGACGGTTTAGCTGAAAGCGGTGATCAGGTTCAGGCCGATCACGCAGCCGAGCCAGATGATGACCATCACGATGGTCACGCGGTCCAGGTTCTTTTCCACGACGGTCGAACCGGACAGGTTGGACTGCACCCCGCCGCCGAACAGGCTCGACAGGCCGCCGCCCTTGCCCTTGTGGAGCAGGACGAACACAGACATCAAGACTGCTGCGATAACCAGAATGATCTGCAATGCCAGGGTCATTAAAATTCCTTGCTTCTCGATAAGGCCGAAAGGTCCGCGCGCCGGTCAGCGGGAGCACGCAACGCGCGCGCCACGCTCCAGCGCTTGAAGTACTCCGGCTAGTCTACACCACCTGCCATTACGGCAGTAGTAGCGCCCCGCCAAAACCCCGGCACCAGAGATCCTCGGTGCCGGGGCGGACGCGGCTGCTACTGGACGGCGTTGGCGGCGTTGGCCACCAGCTTGGCGAAGTCCTCGCCCACCAGGGAGGCGCCGCCGACCAAGCCGCCGTCCACGTCCGGCTGGCTGACCAGCTCGGCCGCGGAATCGACCTTCATGCTGCCGCCGTAGAGGATGCGCATCTGCTGCGCGGTCTCCTGACCGGCCAGCTCGCCGAGGACGCCGCGGATGGCGGCGCAGACTTCCTGCGCGTCGGCGGCGGAGGCGACCTTACCGGTGCCGATAGCCCAGACCGGCTCGTAGGCCACGACAACCTTTGCCAGCTGCTCCTTGTCCAGGCCGGCCAGCGAGTTGCGCGTCTGGTTGACCACGTAGTCCACGTGGGTACCGGCCTCGCGCACGTCCAGCGGCTCGCCCACGCAGACGATCGGGCTAATGCCCTGGCTCAGGGCCGCCGCGGACTTCTGCGCCACCGTCTCGTCCGTCTCGTAGTGGTACTGCCGCCGCTCCGAGTGGCCGACGATGGCCCAGCTGGCGCCCAGCTTGGCCAGCATGTGGGCGGAGACCTCACCGGTGAAAGCGCCGGATTCATGGCGGGAGACATCCTGCGCGCCGTAGGTGATCTTCAGGTTATCCCCGTCGACCAGGGTCTGGATGGTGCGCAGATCCGTGAACGGCACGAGGAAGGCCACGTCCGCCTTCTCGTAGTATTCCTTCGGCAGGGAGAAGGCGAATTTCTGCACCGAACCGATGGCCTCGATGTGGTCGAGGTTCATCTTCCAGTTGCCCGCAATGAGCGGTTTACGTGCCATGACGTGGTGGTCCTTTCTTAGGGTGTAAACGTAGGCTGTCCGCGCAGTTACGCGGTGCGTGCGAGAGCTAGGCTTCGAGGACGGAAACGCCCGGCAGCTCCTTGCCTTCCAGGAACTCCAGGGAGGCGCCGCCGCCGGTGGAGATGTGGCTGAAGCCGTCCTCGTCCAGGCCCAGCGCCCGCACGGAGGCGGCGGAGTCGCCGCCGCCGACCACGGTGAAGGAGCCGTTGGCCTTGGTGGCGTCGATGATGGCCTGGGCCACGCCGGCGGTGCCGCGGGAAAAAGCCTCCATCTCGAAAACGCCCATCGGGCCGTTCCAGAACACGGTCTTGGACTCGGCCAGCACGGAGGCGAACTCCTGGACGGTCTTCGGGCCGATGTCCAGGGACATCCAGCCCTCCGGGATCTCGGAGACCGAGGTGGTCTCGTGCTCGGCGTCGGCAGCGAACTCGGTGGCGGAGACCAGGTCGACCGGCAGGACGATCTTGTCGCCGAAGCGCTCGAGCAGGTCGCGGCAGTTATCGATCTGGTCCTCCTGCAGCAGGGACTTCTGGACGTTGTAGCCCTTGGCCGCCAGCAGGGTGTAGCACATACCGCCGCCGATGATGATCTTGTCGGCCTTGCCGGCCAGCGCTTCGATGACGCCGAGCTTGTCGGAGACCTTCGCGCCGCCCAAGACGACGACGTAGGGGTGCTCCGGCTCCTTCGCCACGGTGGAGAGCACATCCAGCTCCTTCTGGACCAGCTTGCCGGCGTAGGCCGGCAGCTTCTTGGCGACATCGTAGACCGACGCCTGGGCGCGGTGGACCACGCCGAAGCCGTCGGAGACGAAAGCGCCGTTGTCGGCGGCCAGGGCGGCCAGCTCGCCGGCGAAGGCCTCGCGCTCGGCCTCGTCCTTGGAGGTCTCGCGCGGGTCGAAGCGGACGTTTTCCAGCAGGACGACGTCGCCGTCGTTCAGGCCGTTGGCGCGCTCGTGCGCGTCCTCGCCGCAGACATCGCCGGCCAGGGCGACGTACTGGCCCAGGGCCTCGGACAGGGCTTCCGCGACCGGAGCCAGGGAGTACTTCGGGTTAACCTCGCCCTTCGGGCGGCCCAGGTGGGCGGTCAGGATGACCTTGGCGCCGCCGTCGACCAGCGCGCGGATGGTCGACAGCGAAGCGGTAATACGGCCCGGGTCCGTGATATTGCCCTCGTCATCCAGGGGGACGTTGAAGTCGGAGCGCACGAGCACGTGGCGGGACTCCACGCCCTCGGACAGCAGTTCGTCTAGCGTCTTGAAAGCCATAGTTTTTCTACTCCTTTGGCGAAAGTTGATGCACCTAAAACAATACCGACCCAACGCGGGCGGCGCCGTGAGTTGGGCTGGGCCTGCGCTGGGTCGGTGTCACAGAAACTAGTTCTTAGAGAAACTGTTTCTTAGAGGTTGGCTGCCACCTGGTCGGTCAGGCGCAGCAGCTGGGCGGTGTAGCCCCACTCGTTGTCGTACCAGCCGAGAACCTTAACCAGGTTGCCGTTGGAGACCTTGGTCATACCGGAGTCGAAGATGCAGCCGTGGCCGTCGGTGACGATGTCAGTGGAGACCAGCGGATCCTCGGTGTAGCCCAGGACGTCAGCGAACTCGCCGGTGGAGGCTGCCTTGATGGCGGCGTTGACTTCCTCGACGGTGACGTCGCGGGAGGCGGTGAAGGTCAGGTCGGTAGCGGAGCCGGTGATGATCGGCACGCGCATGGCGTAGCCGTCCAGCTTGCCCTCCAGGTTCGGCAGGACCTTAGCCACGGCCTTGGCAGCGCCGGTGGAGGTCGGAACCATGTTGACGGCAGCGGCGCGAGCGCGGCGCAGGTCCTTGTGCGGAGCGTCCTGCAGGCGCTGGTCACCGGTGTAGGCGTGGATGGTGGTCATCAGGCCGTTTTCGATACCGAACTTCTCGTCCAGCACCTTGGCCATCGGAGCCAGGCAGTTGGTGGTGCAGGACGCAGCGGAGATGATGTGGTGGTTAGCCGGGTCGTACTCCTCGGAGTTGACGCCGTAGACGAAGGTGGCGTCGACCTCCTTGCCCGGGGCGGAGATGATGACCTTCTTGGCGCCGGACTCAATGTGAGCGCGGGCGCTCTCGCCGGTGCGGAACTTGCCGGTGGATTCGATGACGATGTCCACGCCGTGCTCGCCCCAGTTGAGATCCTTCGGATCCTTCTCCTCGGTGACGACCACGCGCTTGCCATCGACGGTGATGGACTCGTCGTCGTAGGTGATTTCGCCCGGGAAGCGTCCCAGGACGGAGTCGTACTTCAGCAGGTTTGCCAAGGTCTGGTTGTCGGTCAGGTCGTTGACCGCGACGATCTCCAAGTCGTGCTCGCCTTCGACGACTGCGCGGAAGAAGTTGCGGCCAATGCGCCCGAAGCCGTTGATGCCTACGCGGATAGTCACTTGATGTTCTCCTAGAAAATTGGATGTACGTAAGGTTTTACGTCTGGTGGAACTCACCGAGGGCTACGTGAGGTAGTTTGGCTTTTCCTCGACAACTTCCAACAGGTCCGATACTACCGACGCTCGCGCTAGCGCGCACGGGTTACGGAAAGCAAATCAACAAAACCAGACATATTCCCACATTCAGTGACTAATATTCCTGGACACGGCCACAAAATAGCGCCCATAACCGCAGGTAGACGCGCGGTGCCCGATTGGGCCTGCATACCCGCGAAGGAAAGATAGCGGACGTGATTCTGGGCACAGGACCACGGGCGGGGCGGGTTAGACCACTCCCCTGGTCGCTCTGCGGCGGGCTAGTTCTCGCCGTCGTCCTGGTGCTCGCCGTGCCCGGCGCCGTCCGCGTCGAAGAGGTCCTCGGTGACCGCTTCGCTCGTCGACGGGATGCCCAGCTCCTCGGCCCGCTTGTCCGCCATGGACAGCAGGCGGCGGATACGGCCGGCCACCGCGTCCTTAGTCATCGGCGGATCGGCCAGGCGGCCGAGCTCCTCCAGCGAGGCTTCGCGGTGCTGCACGCGCAGCTGGCCGGCATCCGCCAGGTGCTCCGGCACGTCGTCGCCCAGGATCTCCATGGCGCGTTCCACGCGGGCGGCCGCCGTAACTGCCGCGCGGGCCGAGCGGCGCAGGTTGGCGTCGTCGAAGTTCTGCAGGCGCTCCCCGCTCATGCGCACCTCGTTGCGGAGGCGCTTCTTCTCCCACTTCAGGCGGGTGACCTGGGCGCCCATGCGGGTCAGCAGCGCGCCGATGGCGTCGCCGTCGCGCACGACCACGCGGTCGGCGCCGCGGGTCTCCTTGGTCTTGACGGACAGCCCCAGGCGCCGGGCGCAGCCCACCAGGGCCAGGGCGGCCTCCTGGCACGGGCAAAGGACCTCGAGCGAGGAGGACCGCCCCGGCTCGGTGAGGGAGCCGGCGGCGAGGAAGGCCCCGCGCCACGCGGCCTCGTTGTCGGCGATGGAGCCGGAAATCACCTGCGGCGGCAGGCCCACTACCGGGTGCCCGGAGCGGGTGATAAGCCCCAAGCGGCGGACCAGGTCGGGGGTGCCGTCGGTGATGCGGATGTGGATGCGGGCCCGCTTGTGGGCCTGGGCGGCGGTCGGGCCCACCACGTGGCTTCCCACCTTGATCCCGTAAAGCTCGTCTAGGGCCGCGATGACCCGGTCGGCCGTGTCCTGGTCGGGCAGCTGCACCTCGTACATCATGGAGCTGCCTGAGACGGTCAGCTCGCCGGCGAAACGCAAGATGGCCGCCAGCTCTGCTGCCCGCGCGCTAGTGCGGGTGGCGTGCACCGCCGTTAACTCTTTTTTCACCGCGTCGGTAAGAGTCATCTTTTATGCCTTCCTGCCCTTTCTATCCTGCGGTGCCAGCTTCCGGCCCGCAGCACCACACCGGTTGTCGTCAGGTAATCGAAATAGAGATGAAAAAATATTAAAACAGACTGCCTATTCTAGCGCCCGGCCTCGAGGAAAGCGGAATGCATCCGGGAAAGCGCAGCGGACAGCTTATCCGGATCGTGGACGCTGGTGGGCTGCCCATTATCGTCCAGCCGGCAGAGATCCGCATATTCGACCGTGGCGCCTAGGGCGCGGGCCGCGCGCTGCAGGTACTCCCGCTCGCTGGGCGCGGTGAGGATCTTCTCCTCCACCAAGATCTTGTCGATCCGCAGGCCCGGGGCGTGCTGAGCCAGGACGTGGAGGTGGCGCTCCGCGGAAAAGCCTTGGGTCTCCCCCGGCTCCGCGGACAGGTTGAGCACCACCACGCGCAGGGCATCGGCGGCGCTGATGGCCTCCATCAGGCGCGGGATGACCACGTGCGGCAGCACGGAGGAAAACCACGAGCCCGGCCCCAGCGTGATGAGGTCGGCCTGGCCGATGGCTTCCAACACCAAGTCGTTGACCTTTGCGTCCTCGGGGATGATCCGCACGCGGCGGACCTGGCCCGGCGTCGAGGCGACGGCCACCTGGCCGCGGACCGAGCGCACCACGCGCGGGTCCTCGTCGAGGCCCGCGACCTCGGCCTCGATTTCCAGCGGCTCGTTGACCACCGGCAGGACCCGGCCGTGCGACTCGGTCAGCTCCGCGACCTTGTCGAGGGCGGCCTGGCTATCGCCCAAAATCTCCGTCAGCCCCGCGATGAGCAGGTTGCCTAGCGCATGTCCGGCCAGCGCCCCGTGCCCGCCGAAACGGTGTTGGAGCGTGGTCGCCCAGAAGCGGCCCTCGTCCTCGCCGTCGGACAGCGCCGCCAGCGCCATGCGCAGATCCCCCGGCGGGATGATCGCCAGCTCGCGGCGCAGGCGCCCGGAGGAGCCGCCGTCGTCGGCCACGGTCACGATTGCGGTCACCTTCGTGGCGCCGGTCTCCTGCGCCGCGAGCAAAGTTTGGTACAAGCCATGCCCGCCGCCCAGGCAGGCTACGTGGAAGGGATTAGACATTGGAAAAGATCCCTGCCGCCTTTCTATGGTCTCATCGCCGGTGGCCGCTGCCCCGGGCCTAAAATCTTCAAGGCCCAGGACACGGGACTTAGCAGCGGGTTGGGCACAGATCGTGCCCGTGCCCGCCCCATCCGGCCCGTCGGCCACCGACTCTGCGGGCGTTTTCGCCCCGGTTCGTTGTGGGTGTATTCAGTTCCTTTAAGTTTTCGCTATCCGCGGCGGGCTATATTTTCTAGTCCCGCTCGATATCTCTGTGCAGGACGCTCACGTCGACCTTGCCCTTCTCGCCGAGCCGGTGGGCGATCTCCTCGGCCACGGCCACGGAGCGGTGGTGCCCGCCGGTGCAGCCGACGCCGACCGTGATGAAGTTCTTGCCCTCGTGGTGGTAACCCGCCAGCATGGAATCCAGCATCGCCATGAATCGATCGATGAACTCTTCCGCGCTCGGTTGGGAAAGCACGTAATCAGCCACCGGCGCGTCCGTGCCGCGGTAGGGCCGCAGCTCGTGAACCCAGTACGGGTTCGGGAGGAAGCGCACGTCGACGACCAGGTCCGCGTCGCGCGGCGAGCCGTGCTTGAAGCCGAAAGACTCGACGGTGACGTGCTGCTTCTGGCTGCCCAGCGGCCCGAAGGAGGCCTCGATGGCGCGGCGCAGATCGTGGACCGACAGGTTCGTGGTGTCCAGGATGATATCCGCGCGGGCGCGCACGCTCGCGATGGCGTCGCGCTCCCGCCGGATGCCAATCTTCAGCGTGTCCTCGCCCTGCAGCGGGTGGGTGCGCCGCACGGAGTCGAAACGCCGGATCAGCACGTCGTCCCGGGCATCCATGAACAACACGGTGGGCTGCATGTCCCGCTCGCGCAGCTGGTCGAAGGTCTCCAGCAAGGAACCGGGGAACATCCGGCTGCGCACGTCGGTGACGACGGCGACCTTGTCGACGGGCGAGTCGTCCTGGGCGCACAGCTCCAGCAGCTCCACGATGAGCACCGGGGGCAGGTTGTGCGCGACGAAATAGCCCTTGTCTTCTAAGACCTTGGCCGCCGAGCTGAGCCCGCCGCCGGACATGCCGGTCAGCAGGATGGGAGGGGTGACAAATTGTGCCATGGGGCCATTCTATCTGGTTCGCGGCCGATCCCGGCCCGCCAGGATTCTTAGCGGGCCTGCAGGCCGTCGAAGACGGTCTGGGCCAGCTTCGGGCCGAAGCCCTTGACCTCGGCGATTTCCTCGACGGAGGCCTGCTTGAGCTTCTTGACGGAACCGAAATGCTTGACCAGGTCCTTGCGCCGTTGCGGCCCGAGCCCGGGGATGGAGTCCAGCACCGACGAGCGCATCCGCGCCGAGCGCTGCTGGCGGTGGTAGGTAATCGCAAAGCGGTGGGCCTCGTCGCGGATCTGCTGCAGCAGGTAGAGCGCCTGCGAGTTACGCGGCAGGATCACCGGCTCGTCGTCGCCCGGCACCCAGATTTCCTCCAGGCGCTTCGCCAGCCCCACCAGCACGACGTCGTTAATGCCCAGCTCGTCGAAGACCTCCTGAGCCGCGGCCACCTGCGGCGCGCCGCCGTCGACGATGAACAGCTGCGGCGGGTAGGCGAAACGCCGCCCGGCCTCCGCGGATTCCTCCACGACCTGCTCGTCGGAGAAGGTCTGCTCCTCCGATTCCTCATCCGGGTTGGCCAGCTTATCCACGTGGTGGCGCTTGAAGCGGCGGCGGGTGACCTCCGCAATCGAGCCGACGTCGTCGGAGCGGCCGTCGCCGGCCGCTTCCTTGATGCGGTAACGCCGGTAGTCCGACTTCCGCGGCAGGCCGTCCTCGAAGACCACGAGGGAGGCCACCACGTCGGTGCCCTGGATGTGGGAGATATCCGTGCACTCGATGCGCAGGGGCGCCTGCTCCATGCCCAGGGCTTCCTGGATGTCCTGCAGCGCGGCCGAACGGGCGGTCAGATCGCCCACGCGCTTGAGCTTGTGCTGGCGCAGGGCGTCCTTGGCATTGCGCGCGACCGTTGCCATCAGGGCGCGCTTGTCCCCGCGTTGCGGCACGCGCAGATCCACCCGGGCCCCACGCAGCTCCTCCAGCAGTTGCTTGACCTCCGCGTCCTCGGCCGGCGGACGTTGGACCAGGATCTCCGGCGGGACCACCTTGACCGTGCGGGACTTCGCGTGGGATTCCTGGTCGACGCCGCGCCGCGGCACCCCCAGGTCGATGGCCGCGTCCTCGGCGGCCTCCTGCTTCTCGCGCTCCACGGCGTCGGAATAGAACTGGATGAGGAAGTTCTGGATGAGCGCCGGCAGCGCCGGATCCTCTTGCCCCTCGGCGACCGTCTCGGTGCTGGCCTGGTCGCCGACCTTCTCCACGACCCAGCCGCGCTGGCCGCGGATGCGCCCGTCGCGCACGTGGAAGATCTGCACCGCGGCCTCGAGCTCGTCGGTGTGGAAGGCGATGAGATCGGCGTCCGTGCCGTCGCCGAAGACGACGGCCTGCTGCTCCATGATCTTGTTGATGGCGCCCAGGTCGTCCCGCAGGCGCGCGGCTCGCTCGAATTCCAGGTTGGCCGAGGCCTCTTCCATCTCCTGGGTGAGCTGGCGGGTCACCGGGGCGGTATTGCCGTTCATGAAGGAGACCAGGCGTTTGACGGTGGCGCGGTGCTCGTCCTCGCTGACGCGGCCGATGCACGGGGCATCGCACTTGCCGATATAGCCCAGCAGGCAGGGCCGGCCGAGCGCCTCGTGGCGGTTGAACACGCCCTTGGTGCAGGTGCGCATGGGGAACACGCGGGTGAGCAAGTCCAGGGTCTCGCGCACGGCCCACGCGTGCGAGTAGGGGCCGAAATAGCGCACGCCCTTGCGCCGCGGACCGCGGTAGAAAAACGCGCGGGGGAAGCGCTCGCCCACCGAAACCGCGAGCATCGGGTAGGTCTTGTCGTCGCGGTACATGACGTTGAACCGCGGGTCGAAGCGCTTAATCCAGGTGTATTCGAGCTGGAGGGCCTCCACCTCGCTGGCCACCACGGTCCATTCCACCGACGCCGCGGTCAGCACCATCTGGCGGGTGCGCGGGTGCAGCTGGGTGATGTCCTGGAAGTAGTTGGACAGGCGGGCGCGCAGGTTTTTTGCCTTGCCGACGTAGACGACGCGGCGGTTTTCGTCTCGGAACTTATAGACCCCCGGTTCCGTGGGGATGGTTCCGGGGGCCGGCCGATAGGTAGTTGGATCAGCCACGGCGGCGCCTAATCCTGCGGCATGTAGCGGGCTTCCAGGGCGCGGAACTTGTTGACGGAGTCCATGATGGTGGACTTGTCACCGGCCTGCAGGGCCCACATCGGTACGTATTCGAATTCCGGCAGCTCGAGGCGCGCCATGCGCGCGCCCTCGGGGAAGGACAGGCCGTAGATGACCGCCCACGGGTAGAAGCGGGTGCCCACGATGTTGCGGATCTCTACCCCGTCCTCGTTGGCCCGCACGCGCGGGCGGGTCAGGATGAGCCAGAACAGGATGGACAGCAGCACGCCCACACCAGGGAAGGCGAACTTGTCAATGGTGGTCACGGTCGCGCCCGTGAACTCGATGTCCAGGGTTAGGCCCATGAAGATGTGGACCGCCATGACCACGATGACGACGATGACCGCCAGCTTGCGCAGGTACGGGGACTTGACCTCGAGATCCCACGGCTTGTTGCTGGTCTGGGCGAAGGGATCGATGCGGGTATAGGCCAGCAACTCCTCTTCGGACAGTTGTGGCTTCGCCGGCTTGCCAGTGCTGTCAGTCATCAGTGCTCCACTCCTTTTTCTGCGCCCTCATAGTCTACGTCCGCACTACCGGATTGGTTAATCGCCCGCAGCTTCACAACGGTGTCGAGCGCCGCCACCATGGCCTCGGAACCCTTGTTCTCAGCGGAGCCGGCAAAACCCGCCCGATCGACGGCCTGGTCGTGGTCGTTGACGGTGAGGATGCCGTTGGCCACCGGGGTGGACTCATCCAGCGCGATCCGGGTCAGCCCCTGGGTCACGGAGTCGCAGACATAGTCAAAGTGCGGGGTGCCGCCGCGGATGACGCAGCCGAGCGCCACCACGGCGTCGAAGCGCCGCGCCGCGGCCTGGACAGCCACGGGGATCTCCAGGGCCCCGACGACGCGGAAGCCCTCGGCATGGGCGCCGTTGCGCTCGGCGGCCGCCAGCGCCTCGGCGTGGAGCTGGTCGCAGATATCCGCGTTCCAGGTGGCCGTGATAACGGCGACGGAAATCCCGCGCGCATCGACCGAGTCGATCGCCGACAAGCCTTCCTTACTCATTTCGGTACCTCTTTCCGGTCGGTGGTGTTTCCTGTCGGTGGTGCTGTCTTAGCGGTGGTGCTGCGCCGTGCGCGGCAGCTGGTACTGCCTAGGAGGTGACGCCGTGCTCGGCGTCCCAGGCGGCGACCTGCGGCAGGTGGTGCCCCATCCGGTCGCGCTTGGTGCGCAGGTATTTGATGTTGTCCGCGTTCGGCGTGACCTCCAGCGGCTGGTGCTCGCTCACGTCGACGCCGAAGCCGGCCAGGCCCTGGCCCTTGTGCGGGTTGTTGGTCAGCAGGCGGGCCGAGACGATGCCCAGATCCCGCAGGATCTGCCCCGCCACGGAGTACTCGCGGGCGTCTTCCGGCAGGCCCTGTTCCAGGTTCGCGTCCACGGTATCCAAGCCCTGGTCCTGGAGCTGGTAGGCCTGCAGCTTGTGGAGCAAACCAATGCCGCGGCCCTCGTGGCCGCGCAGGTAGATGACCACGCCGCTGCCGGCGCCCTGGATGATCTCCAGGGAGCGGTGCAGCTGCTGGCCGCAGTCGCAGCGCCGGGAGGAGAAGACGTCCCCGGTCAGGCACTCCGAGTGGACGCGCACGGTGACGTTTTCCGCACCGCGCAGCTGCTCTGGGTCGCCGGCGATAAGAGCCACGTGCTCCTGGCCATCCACCGCGTGGCGGTAGCCGATGGCGGTAAAGCGGCCGTAGTCGGTGGGCAGCTGGGTGTCCACGACGCGCTCGACCTGGGACTCGTGGCGGCGGCGCCACTGGATGAGCTGCTCGATGGAGATCATCGCCAGGCCGTGCGCGTCGGCGAAGCGGCGCAGCTCCGGCGAGCGCGCCATGTCCGTCGGATCCTCCTCGGAGACGATCTCGCACAGCACGCCGGCCGGGCGCAGGCCCGCCAGGCGGGCCAGGTCGACCGAGGCCTCCGTGTGGCCCTCGCGCTCCAGCACCCCGCCCGGGCGGGCGGCCAGCGGTACCACGTGGCCGGGGCGGGTGAAGTCCTGCGTGGTGGATTCCGGATCCGCCAGGCGGCGGATGGTCTCGGCGCGGGAGGTGGCGGAAATGCCCGTGGTGCCGGTGGCGGCGTCGACGGTCACCGTGTAGGCGGTGCCGCGCACGTCCTCGTTGCGCGCGACCATGGGCGGCAGGTTCAGCCGGGCGCAGTCAGCCGGCAACAGCGGGGCGCAGATATAGCCGGAGGAATAACGCACCATGAAAGCGACCAGCTCCGGGGTGGCCAGCTCGGCGGCGAAGATCAGATCGCCCTCGTTTTCTCGGTCCTCGTTATCGACCACGACGACGGGCTTGCCGGCCGCGATCTCCGCGATGGCGGTCTCCACCGAATCCAGCCGCACGCTACCCGCGGCGGTCTGCTGCTCCTCAACGCTCATAGTGCTCAACCTTAGTCGGGTCGACAGCGCCGCCAGTCTTCGGGTAGGCCAGCATATTCTCGACGTATTTCGCCAGGATATCGACCTCTAGGTTCACCACGTCGCCGGGCGCTAGGTCGCCGTGGGTGGTATCCCGCAGGGTCACCGGGATGAGGGAAACCTCGAACCAGTCCTCCCCGCGGGCGCTGACGGTCAGCGAGGTTCCGTTGATGGCGATGGAGCCCTTCTCCACCACGTAGCGCGCCAGCTGCTCCGGCAGCTCGAAGCGCAGGACCTCCCAATGCTCCGAGGGCGTGCGCTCGATCAGGTGGCTCGTGCCGTCGACGTGGCCTTGGACGATATGGCCGCCTAGCCGCGCCGAGGCCGCCAAGGCCCGCTCCAGGTTCACCCGGTCGCCAACGCCGAGCTGGCCCAGCGCGCTGCGGTTCAGGGATTCCTGCATCACGTCCGCGGCAAACCCGGTCCGCTCCGCGTTGAGCTCCGCCACGGTCAGGCACACGCCGTTGACGGCGATCGAATCCCCCAGGCCCGCGTCCTGGACCACGTGCGGGGCGCGAACCCACAGCCGGATGGAATCCCCCAGCTGCTCGAGGGACTCCACTGCCCCAGTCTCTTCTATCAAGCCGGTAAACACTTCTGGTGCGTATCTCCTTCGCGGTTGACCGCCGCCGTGCTCGGCGGCGCTCACTGCGTCTGCGTCTTCGTTCGTTTCAAAAGGTATTCAGTTGTGCTAGAGCTTCATGCTCTCCAACGCCGCGTCGCTGGTGACGTATTCCACCAGGACGTCTTCGCCCAGCTGGCGGGTACCCAGGTGATGGAAGCGCGGGGCGTCCGCCAGGGTGTCGGCCAGCGGGTGGGCCAGGATGCCGAGCCCCTCGCCCAGCAGCACCGGCGAAATATAGGCGTTGATGGCGTCCACGTAGCCGCCGTAGAACAGGGCGCTGGCCAGCCCGGCCCCGCCCTCGACGAGCACGTCGCGCACCCCGTCGTCGTACATCTCCTCCATGGCCTCTTCGAGATCGCCGTACTGGGTATAACCCAGCTCCCGGAGGTTGGTCGACGCCGGGCCCGCGGCGCGCAGATCGCGCTTGCCGATGACCACGCGCCGCGGCTGGTGCTCGTAGAGGCTGCCGTCGGCCCGCCGCGCGGTCAGCGAGGGGTTATCCGCGAGCGCCGTTCCGGTGCCGACCACGATCGCGTCGCGGTGGGCGCGGTCGCGATGGGCGTACTCGCGGGCGGCGGTGCCGGTGATCCACTGGCTGGTCCCGTCGGCCGCGGCGGTGTACCCGTCCAGGGTCTGGGCGAATTTCACGGTCACGTGCGGGCGCTTCAGGCGCACCGCGGTCAGCCACGGGATCACGGCGTCCCGGGTGCGCAGGGCGGCCGGCACGTCCCGCTTTTCGACCTCGATGCCGTGCTGGCGCAGGGCCTCGGCGCCGCCAGCCGCGCCGGTGGGATCCGCGTGCAGGTAGATAACGCGCGCCACCTGGGCATCGATAAGCGCCTGCGCGCACGGGCCGGTGCGCCCGGTGTGGTTGCACGGCTCCAGGGTCACGACCACGGTGCTGCCGGCCGCGGCCTGACCGGCCGCGCGCAAGGCCACGACCTCCGCGTGGTCACTGCCGGCCGGCTGCGTGGCTCCCTCGCCGACGATTTCGCCGTTCGCGCCGAGCACGACCGCGCCCACCGGCGGGTTCGGGCTGGTCGTCCCCCGCACGCCGGCGCCTAATTCGATTGCTCGTTCCATGGCGCGCTCGATGCCCGCTGCGAGTCCTTCTGGCATGCGATTCCTTTCCAAAGATTCTGGCTTCCTCGGCCCAGCCCGGCGGCTGTGCGCGCGGTAGGTGGCGGTTGTTAAGAGGCGGTGGCTTGGGTGGCGGCCGAGCGCAGTTCGTCGACGGCTTGGCCCGGGTCGGCGTGCTTGAAGACGGCGGAGCCGGCCACGAAGGCATCCACCCCGGCGGCCGCGGCCTGCGTGATGGTCGTGGCGTCGATGCCGCCGTCGATCTCGATGAGGGTCTTCAGGCCGCGGGAGTCGATCGCCGCGCGCAGGGCCCGGGCCTTGTCCAACATCTCCGGCATGAACTTCTGGCCGCCGAAGCCGGGCTCTACGCTCATGACCAGGACCAGGTCGAGCTCTTCCAGAATCTCCAGCCAGGGCTCGATGGGAGTGTCCGGCTTGATGGAAATGCCGGCCATAACCCCCTGGCCGCGCAGGTCGCGGGCCAGCTCGACCACGGCGGCCGCGTTCTCCATGGCCTCGACGTGGAAGATGACGCAGTCGGCGCCGGCCTCGATATAGGTCTGCGCCCATTTCTCGGGGTGCTCGATCATCAGGTGCACGTCCAGGTGCTGGTCGGTCAGGCCGTTGACCGTGGAGGTAATCCCCGGGCCAAAGGAGAGGTTGGGAACGAAGTGGCCGTCCATGATGTCGACGTGGATCCAGTCCGCGTTGGAAATGGCGGAGATCTGCTGGCCGAGCCGGGAGAAATCCGCGGCCAGGATGGACGGCGAAATGATCGGTGCTGACATGTCTACTATCCTACGTATCCTTCCGGCGGAGGGCCGCGAAGAACATCGCGTCCGTGCCGTGCCGGTGCGGCCATATCTGGACCGACTTCTCCTCGCCCACGTCGGTCATTGCCTCCGGCAGCAGCGCGTGCGCGTCCTCCTCCACGGCGCCCAGCTGCGCGACGGCCTTGTCCACGATGGAGCGGGTCTCGCGCAGATCCGGCGAGCAGGTCGAGTAGATGAGGATGCCGCCCGGGCGGAGCAGCTCCAGCCCGGAGCGCAGCAGCTCGAACTGCAGGCGGCTGAGCTCAGCCAGGTCGGCCTCCTCCTTGCGCCAGCGGGCCTCCGGGCGGCGGCGCAGGGCGCCCAGCCCGGAGCAGGGCGCGTCGACGAGTACGCGGTCGTAGCCGGGCTCGAGGCCCGGATCGCGGCCGTCGGCCACGTGGACCCGCACCGGCAGGTCCCCGGCGGTGCGGTCGATGAGCTTGGCGCGGTGCTCGCTGACCTCGACGGCGTCCACCTTCGCGCCCTCGATGCGCGCGAGCGCGCCCATCAGCGCTGCCTTGCCGCCCGGGCCAGCGCACAGGTCCAGCCAGCGGCCGTGATCCTCGCCGATGACCTCGGCTTCGACGACGGCCCGGGCGATGAGCTGGGAGCCCTCGTCCTGGACGGCGGCCATGCGCTCCTTGACCGGCTCCAGGTCCGCCGGGTCGCCGTGCTCCAAGTAGACCGCATAGGGCGAGTAGCGCCCCTGCTCGCAGCCGGTCATCAGCGCGAGTTCCTCGGCGGTAATTTCCCCGGGGCGCGCCACCAGGTGCACCATGGGTCGCTCGGAGTCCGCGGCCAGCGCGGCGGGCAGTTCCTCGCGGCCGACCACGCGGGCGAAGGAACGGGCGATCCACTCCGGGTGGGCGTGCTCGAAGGCCAGGCGCGCGACCTCATCGTCCGGGGCCAGCAGGTTGATCCAGTCCTCGCGGCTGCGGCGGGTGACCGAGCGCATGATGCCGTTGGCAAAGCCCTTGGCCTTGGTCTCCCCGGCCGCCTCGACCAGGCGCACGGTGGTATCCACGGCGGCGTGATCCTCGACCCGGGTGTAGAGCACCTGGTAGACGCCCATGCGCAGGGCGTCGAGCACGGCCGGCGCAATGGCTGAAAGCTCGCGGCTCGAGCACCGCGCGATGACCGCGTCCACCACGCCCTCGGCGCGCAGGGTGCCGTAGGCGATCTCGGTGGCGAAGGCCGCGTCGCGGCCGCTGAGGTTGTGCTCCCGCAGTGCCCGCGGCAGGATGAGGTTGGCGAAAGCGCCCTCTTGGTGCACGCGCTGCAAGGTCTCCAGCGCCACCGCGCGCGGCAAGTCCAGGCCGGCCTGCTTCGCCGCCTGCGCCAGGGAGGCCGCCTGCGCCCGCTCGTTCAGGCGCTGCCCGGTGCTGTTGGAGCGCCCGGGACGACGGGACGAACCGGCGTTGGCGCCCCCGCGCCCCTGCCGGTGGCCGCGGTTGTCTCGGTTGTCGCGGAAGTTCTTCCCGCCGCGGGAATTGCGCCCGCCGCCGCGACCGTTACGCCCGCGGCCGTTGCCGTCACGACTCTGGCCGGCTCCCTGGGCGGGCTTGTCCTTCGGCTTGTCTCCCGACTTGGAGCGGGAACGGAAACCACCACTCATTCGAAGACCACCTTTCCATCGTTCTGGTTCAGGCCCCGGGCCCAGGCCGCGGCCTCCATCATCTTCTTGCCCGGCGGCTGGATGTTACCCAGCTGCACCACGCCGTTGCCGGTGCCGACGAAGACGGCGTCCTTGGCCACGTGCAGCTCGCCCGGCTGCAGCTGTTCCAGCGCGTCACTGTCTGGGAGGGCCTCACCGTCCAGGCGGACGGGCGTCAACGGGCCCAGCTTGACGCGCTTGTCTCCCCACAGCGTCCACGCGCCCGGGGCCGGGGTGTGGGCGCGCACGGTGCGGTCGATGGCAAAGGCCGGGTCCTGCCAGCGGATGCGGGCATCGTCCTTGGAAATCTTGGCGGCGTAGGTCGCCTCCCCCTCCTGGGGACGCGGCGCGGCCTCGCCGCTGTCCAGCAGGTCCATCGTGGCCACCAGCAGGTCGCCGCCGGTATAAGCCAGCCGGGTCAGCAAATCGTCGGCGGTGTCGGTGGGCTGGATCTCCTCCGTGACGGTGCCGAGGATCTCGCCGGTATCCAGGCCCTCGTCGATCCGGAAGGTGGTCGCCCCCGTGATGTCGTCGCCGGCGGCGATGGCGGCCTGGACGGGTGCCGCACCCCGCCAGGCGGGTAGGAGGGAAAAGTGCAGGTTGACCCAGCCGTGCGGCGCCACGCCCAGCAGGTCCGGGGTGATCAGGTTGCCGTAGGCCACGACCGGGATGGCCTCGGGCGCCAGCTCGATGAGCCGGCGGCGCAGCTCCTGGCCGTCCTCGGTGCCCGGCTTCAGGGTCGTGGGCGTGAGCACCTCAATGCCGTGGCTTTCCGCGCAGGCCTTGACCGGGCTGGGGTGCAGGCTCCGCCCGCGCCCGCGGCGCGCGTCCGGCCGCGTGATGACGGCTACGACCTCGTGCTCCGATGCAATGAGCTTTTCTAAGGCAACCACTGCCGGCTCTGGTGTCCCGGCAAAAACAATTCGCATGACGGTTAGGCCCTCGTCCTTCCCAATTGACCTCTCGCTCCCCGCTTCCCGCGGGCTGACCGGGCGCCCCGGTTAACCTTCGCGTTTGGCGTTGTCTCCCTCATGATACGGACTGGTACCTCCTAACGGTTAAACCAGTCCGCGGAGCGGATGGTAGCCATTGCTTCCCGGCGATCCTCGGTGCTCAGGTGCGCCAGGAACAGCACCCCATCCAGGTGATCCGACTCGTGTTGAATGCAGCGCGCCAGGAGCCCGCCGGCGAGCAGGCACACCGGCCGGCCCCACTCGTCGAAGCCGCGGACCACGATCCGCTCGTGCCGCGGCACGGTGCCGGGCACCCCGGGGATGGACAGGCAGCCTTCCCGCCCGGCCACCAGTGGTGCGGCTTCCCCGTCGGCGCCGCGGCCCACCGCGGTCCAGGAGGGATTGACCAGTACGCCGCGCCGGCTCGCGCCGCCGTCTGGGCAGTCGTAGACGAAGACCCGCTGGGTCACGCCCACCTGGTTGGCGGCCAGCCCGACCCCGCCGGCGTCGTCCATGGTCTCGAGCATGTCCCGGGCCAGGGTGCGCAGCCCCGGGCCGAAGGAGGTCACCGCGTCCGCGGCGGTGTTGAGCACGGGATCGCCGAACAGGCGAATCGGTCGCAATGTCATGGTCGCTGTTCCTTTCTGGCGGCTGGCGCGCCGCCTTAGCCGATATGGATCGGATCTACCTGAATGCGCAGGGGCGCGTCGTCCTTGCGGGAAGTGCGCGCCGCGTTCGCCTGCCGCAGGGCGCGGCCGAGCTCGGAACGCGGACCCAGCGGGGTGCGCACAAGGACCCGCTGGGGCGGGCCCAGGCGCTGCTCGTCGTAGTCGCCGGGCAGCTTCAGCCCCGGCGGGAGCGGCACCGGGCCGAGGATTTCCGCGTTGGCGGGCAGCTCCGCTAGCTCCAGGAAGCCGTCCAAGGCCGCGTCCGGGCCGTCGATGGCGGCCATGTGCACCGCCGGCGGGAAGCGCACCTCGCGCCGGCTGGACAGCTCCGCGTGCGCGGCCGCCGCGAAGTCCCATTCGGCCAAATAACGCACCAGCGGCAGGTCCGGGTCGGCGGCGACGATGACCTCGCCGCCCTGACCCGCCGGGGCGGCCAGGCGGGCAGCCCGGGCCCATTTGGCCAAGGTATCCTCGCCGGCGCGCAGGTCCTGGCGGTTGAGCAGCGCGCCCGTGTCCATCAAGATGACCGCCCCATAGGCGCCGCCACGCACGGGTGGCTCCGCCCCGGGGGTCGCGACCACCAGCTGCGCGGCGTGTTCGATGTCCTCGATGACGCGGTTGCCGCCGGAGACTTTGACGCGTACCGAGGGGAAGGCGCGGCCGAATTCCTCGGCGGTGCGCTCCTGCCCCAGCACGATGGCGCGCAGCCGTGGCGAGCCGCACTCGCTGCAGCGATGATGGGCGGCTATCCGCCCGCACCAGCGGCAGGTCGGGGCGGAGGCCTGCCCCGCGGCGCCGAAACCTTCCTCCGGCGGCAGGCCAATGGGCCCATTGCAATGCCGGCAGCGGGCCGGCGCGCGGCAATTCCCGCACGCCAGGATGGGCATGTAGCCGGCCCGCGGGGACTGCACCAGGACGGGCTCGCCGCGGTCCAGCGCGCGGGCCATCGCCTGGAAGGCCGGCCCCAGCAGCCGGGTGGTCCCGCCCTCGGTATTGCGGGATAGTTCAATGCCGTAGGTGCCGACGGGCAGCACCGCGGGCATCCGGGCGCGCAGGGTGGCCGGGGCCGGGACGAGATCGTGCATCCAGCCGGCCTCGACCAAAAGCTGGGCCTCCGCGGTGCGGGAGAACCCGGCGATGATTAGCGAGGCGGACTCCTGGGCGGCGCGCGTGCTTAGGACCTCGCGGGCATGCACGTAGGGCTTGACGTTGTCGACCAAGTTGTCGTTGCCGTCGTCGACCACCACGGCCAGCTTTAGTCCCTTCACCGGGGCGAAGGCGGCCGAACGGGTGCCCAGCACGATCCGGGCCTGCCCCTTTACCGCGGAGAGGAAACGCCGGTAGCGCGCCTGCGGGCCCAGGCTGTTGGACAGGACGGTGATCTGCTTGGCGGAGACGTAGTCGCGCAGGCTTTCTTCCAGCTCGTCGAGCTGGCGCTGGGTGGGCACGACCAGCAGCACCGCGCCGCCGTCGATGGCGACCTTGGCGCTCAAGGCCGCCAGGGGGCGGTGCCACTCGTTACCGGGGGCCATCTGCCAGGCCGCGCGGGCGGGGTTGCCGCTTAAGACGTAGTCGACGAAGGACTGCCCGTGGACGTAGCCGGCCCAGTCCGACAGGTCCGGTTCCGTGGTGGAACCGAGCTCCTCCCAGGGCGTGGAGAAGTCCGCCTCTTCGGCCTTGGCGTGCCGCGGCGGCAGGGCCGAGCGGATGATGTCAGAGCGCACCCCGCCGTAACGGTCCGCGAGGGATTCGACCAGCGCGGCCAGCTGCGGCGGGTAGACCACGAAGTCCGAAATGACCCGCTCGATAAAACGCAGCTCGCCGCTAAATTCCGGGCTCGGCTCGCGGCTGAGCACGAGGGCGTCGCACAGGCGGCCGGCGAAGCGGATGCGCACGCGCACCCCGGGCTGGGCGGCCTCCGAGTCGGCCTCGCTGACGTAGTAGTCGAAACCGCGGTCCAGGTGGGAGATGCCCAATAAAGGCAACACCCGCGCCACCGGTTTGGTGGCAGCGGGTGTCTTGGGAGGCATAGGCCCCGATTCTACAGCCCGGCGACAGCGCGCAGGGCGGCGGCCCGCTCGGTCGACTCCCAAGGCAGGTCAACATCCGTGCGCCCGAAGTGACCATAGGCGGCCGTCTGGCGGTAGATGGGACGCAGCAGGTCCAGGTCGCGGATGATGGCGGCCGGACGCAGGTCGAAGACCTCGTTGACGGCGGCCTGGATGGCGGCGTCAGTCAGCTCGCCGTGGGCGGTGCCGAAGGTCTCCACGTACAGGCCCACGGGCTTGGCGCGGCCGATGGCGTAGGCCACCTGCACCTCGGCCTTGTCGGCCAGACCGGCGGCCACGATGTTCTTGGCCACCCAGCGCATGGCGTAGGCCGCCGAGCGGTCGACCTTCGACGGGTCCTTGCCAGAGAAGGCGCCGCCGCCGTGGCGGGCCATACCACCGTAGGTGTCGACGATAATCTTGCGGCCGGTCAGGCCGGCATCCCCCATCGGTCCGCCCAGGATGAACGAGCCAGACGGGTTGACCAGCAGCGTGGTGCGCTCCGAGTCGTAGAAATGGGCCAGGCCGGCGTCCTTGATGACCCACTCGACCACGTGGGTGCGCAGCTGCTCGGCCAGCTGCTCCTGGGTGATTTCCTCATCGTGCTGGGTGGAAATGACGATGGTGTCCAGGTGCTTCGGGTTGCCGGCGTCGTCGTAAGCGAAGGTGACCTGAGTCTTGCCGTCCGGGCGCAGGTGGTCGACGATGCCCTCCTTGCGGACCTGAGTCAGGCGGCGGGCCAGGCGGTGGGCCAGGGCGATGGGCAGCGGCATGTACTCGTCGGTCTCGTTGGTGGCGTAACCGAACATCAGGCCTTGGTCGCCGGCGCCGGCCTGGTCGTCGGCCTCGAATTCGTCGCCGGAGCGGACCTCGGTGGACGAGTCAACGCCGGCGCCGATTTCGGCGGACTGCTCGCCGATGGCGACGTTGACGCCGCAGGTATTCCCGTCGAAGCCAACGTCGGAGGAGGTAAAGCCGATTTCGGTGAGGGTGGAGCGCACCAGCTGCGGGATTTCGACGTAAGTGGAGGTGCGCACCTCCCCGACCACGTGGACCTGGCCCGTGGTGACCAGGGTTTCCACGGCTACGCGCGCATGCGGATCCCCGTCCAGCATGGCGTCCAAGATGGCGTCGGAAATGGCATCGCAGATCTTGTCTGGGTGACCTTCGGTTACAGACTCGCTGGTAAATAGGCGGGTCGCCGGGGTGGCGTTTTCTGACACGTATTTATCCTTTTCTACGAACTACATTCTCCAGCTCGACTGACGCATCAAGCTTTAACAATCCCCCACCATAGACCAAGCAGTCTATAAGGGCAACCTAGTCTGTCTACGGGTAACTAAGCTCACGCCTCATTCGCGGCGGTCCTAACCCGGTCGACCGCGGCCAGGATCTGCGCCGCGACGACCTGTTTTGTCCCGCGCTCGACCACCTCGGGCGCAGCGCCGGGGGTCAGCAGCCAGCCCTGGTTGTCTAGCTGACCAAAAACCTTGCCGCGCCCGACTTCGTTGGCCATGAGGACGTCGCAGCCCTTGCGCTCCAACTTGGCCTGCGCCAGCTCCACGGCGGTGTGGTTTTCGTCGCCGGTCTCCGCCGCGAAGCCGACCAGCACCTGGTGGGCCGGCAGCTTTCCGGCGGCGCGCTTTTCCACCAGTGTCTTTAGGATATCCGGGTTTTCTACCAGTTCGAGGCGGGACAGGTTAGCGTCATCCGCGCCCTTTTTCATCTTGGAGCCGGCGACGGTGGCCGGGCGGTAATCGGCCACGGCGGCGGACATGATGACCACGTCGGCGTCTGCGGATTCGGTCTCCATGACCTCCAGCATGTCCCGCGTCGAGGTCACCCGCACCACGCGGGCGCCGGCCGGGACCGGCAGGTCCTCCACGTTGCCGGCCACGAGGATGACCTCGGCGCCGCGCTGGCTAGCCAGCTCGGCCAGGGCGAAGCCTTGGCGGCCGGAGGAACGGTTGCCCAGGTAGCGCACCGGGTCGAGGTCTTCCTGGGTGCCGCCAGCAGAGATAACCACCTTCATCCCCTGCCAGTCGGCCTGCGGCGGCCAGCCGGCGAGGCTCGTGCGGGTCAGCTCAGCGATTTGCGCGGGCTCCAGCAGGCGGCCGGCACCCGAGTCGGCGCCCGTCAGCCGGCCGTGCGCCGGGTAGAGCACGGTCATGCCGCGGCGGCGCAGGGTGGCCACGTTGTCCTGGGTAGCCGGGTTGTTCCACATCTCCGTGTGCATGGCGGGGGCCACGATCACCGGGCAGGTCGCTACCAAAACGGACGCGGTGAGCAGATCATCGGCGCGCCCCGCGGCCAGCCGCGCGATCAGATCCGCGGTGGCCGGAGCGATAACGATGGCGCCGGCCTGCCGCCCGAGTGCGACGTGCTGCACCTCGTCGACGGCCGTAAAGACCGAAGTGTCCACCGGGTGGCCAGACAGGGCCTCGAAAGTCGCGGCGCCCACGAATTTCAGCGCGTTCGGGGTCGGGATGACCCGCACGTCCGCGCCGTTTTCCTTCAGGTCGCGCACGAGGTGGCAGGCCTTGTAGGCGGCGATGCCCCCGGCCACGCCCACCAGGATGCGGGGAGTTTCTTCCGCCGGCTGGCGCGCTGCTTGCTGCTCTTGTCGGTTCTGCTCAGTCACAGCACCTCATTGTACGCACCCGGCCCGCTCCCCCGGCGTTGTCTCATGCACTGGGCACACAAAAACCTCCCGGCGGGGCGGGATGCCCAGTCCGGGAGGTGTGCTGCGCGGAACGCGAGTGGCTTAGTTGCCTTCCTCGTGGTCCAGCAGGCCCGCGTCGATCTCACGCAGGGCGATGGACAGCGGCTTTTCGCCGGCTTCCGGGGTGACCAGCGGGCCGACGAACTCGAACACGCTATCACCGTGGTTCTGGTAGTAGCTGTTGATCTGGCGAGCACGCTTGGCGGCGAAAATCACCAGGGCGTACTTGGAAGATACCTTGTCCAGCAGCTCATCGATCGGCGGAGCGGTGATGCCCTCGGGGGCGTCGAAGACCGGCTCGGCCTTTACTGCCTCAGCGGTGTCATTGGTGGTCACGTTAGTCACATGCACCTTTTCGTTGAATTGCGGATACTTGAATACTGACTCTAACCTTGCAGGATAGCACTGATGGCGGCGACCGCCTCTTCCAAGTCCTCGTTGACCACCACGTGGTCGAACTCGTCTTGGGCTGCTAGCTCCTGCCGCGCGGTTTCCAGCCTACGCTCGATAACGTCCTGCGGTTCCGTACCCCGGCCGGTCAGGCGGTCTACCAGGGTATCCCACGACGGGGGCGCCAGGAAGACCAGCTGTGCCTCGGGCAACGCCTGTTTGACGGCGCGGGCACCGGCCAGATCAACTTCGACCAAGACCGGCCGGCCTTCGGCCATCGCGTCCTTGACGGGCTGCGCTGGCGTACCCGACCGCTGGAGCCCGCCGTGGATCTCTGCCCACTCGAGCATCTCGCCGGAGTCGATACGTTCTTGGAACTGCTCCGGGGTGACGAAGAAATAGTCAACCCCGTCTTGCTCACCAGGACGGGGTTGGCGCGTCGTCATGGACACGCTGAAGTACAGCCCGTCCACTCCGGTGCGTAGGCGCGAAACCACCGTGGATTTACCCACTGCGGACGGCCCAGCCAGTACCACTAGCCGCCCGCGTTTGGTTGCACCAGACATGACGGACTTAGGAGGAGTAGCCGAAGCGCTCCAGCAGGGCGCGACGCTGGCGCTCACCCAGGCCGCGCAGGCGGCGGGTCTGAGCAATCTCCAGGTCTTCCATGATTTCCTTAGCCTTGACCTTGCCCACCTTCGGCAGTGCTTCCAGGAGAGCGGAGACCTTGGTCTTGCCAATGATCTCGTCGCTTTCTGCCTTGTCCAGAACTTCCTTCAGGTTGGTAGCGCCGCGCTTCAGATCAGCCTTCAGCTCAGCGCGAGCCTTGCGGGCCTCAGCAGCCTTAGCGAGGGCTTCCTTACGCTGCTCATCGGTCAACTTTGGAAGGGCCACAGGGTTTCCTCCGATTCGTTAGATTGATTTTGACGTCCAGTACATGAATACCAGATTCCGAAGCTAGTACCAGCGCATTACACGCAGGCACCCGCTCCGACTTCTGGCAATCCTAGCACTGCTAGTAAAACGATGACGTTACCGGGCTTGGTGTCGCGCACCGTTTCAGCACGTCATCGAGGTGCGGTTACTAAAATACCAGGTTAGGCCCGGGGCCGATAATCGGCCCGAGGCGCGTGCTAATCCCGGAAGTCCGCGGCTGCCGTTTGCACGGCTTTGCGCAGGTCATCCACCTTCGGGCCGCGCTCCAGGATGGCGCGCGAGACGTTGGCGAAGCCCAGTTCGCTGCGCCCGGCCACGATCGCGTGGACCTCATCGGGGCCGGCGCCCTGGGCGCCCACGCCCGGCAGCAAGACCGGCCCATTGAGCTGGTCCAACTCCGGCGGGCTGTCCAGGGTCGCCCCGACCACCACGCCGATATCCCCGACCTGGCCGGGGCGGGTGGCCGCGTTGCGCTCGGCGCAGAGATCCACCACCGACTGGGCTACGGTGCGGCCGCTTTCCGGCTCCCTGAACCCCTGCAGGCGGCGGGCCTCCGGGTTGGAGGTAGCCGCCAGCACGAAGATGCCGCGGCCGGTGGCCTGGGCCGCCGCAAAAGCCGGCTCCAGGGCGCCCACGCCCAGGTAGGGGCTCAGCGTGACCGCGTCGGCCCGCAGGGGCGCCTCCTCGCCCATCCAGGCCTCGGCGTAGCCGGCCATGGTGGAGCCGATGTCGCCGCGCTTGGCGTCCGCCACGCTCAGGCAGCCGGCCTCCCGCAGGTTGGCCAGGCTCTCTTCCAGGGCCGCCAGGCCCGCGGAGCCGAAGCGCTCGTAGAAAGCCACCTGGGGCTTGACCAGTGCGGCCACCGGCGCGAAGGCCTCCACGCAGCGGCGGCTGAACTCCCGCACGCCCGCGGCGTTTACGCCCAGCCCCCACTGCTCGAGCAGGTACGGGTGCGGGTCGATGCCGACGCACAGCCGGCCGCGCTCCTGGCCGGCGGCGACCAGCCGCTCGCCGAAGCCCGGCGTGGTGCTCCCGGGCTGCTGCTGGCTAGTTGTTGACTGGGGCATGCTTGAGCTCCTGCAGGGCGCGTACCTCGAAGTTGCCCTGTCGCTGCGCCTCGAGCGCCTGGACGCCGGCGGTCACGCCCTGGACGGTGTTAATCAGCGGCACGTCCACCTCGACGGCGGCGGCGCGGATCTCGTAGCCGTCGTGGCGGGAGCCGGAGGAACCGGCCGGGGTGTTGATGATGAGGTCGACCTCGCCGTCCAGGATACGGTCGACGATGGACTTGCCCTCTGCCCCGCCGCGGATGTCCGAGGACTTGAGCACGGACTCGCACTCGATGCCGTTGCGGCGCAGGATGGAGGCGGTCCCGGCGGTGGCCAGGATCTTGTACCCCATCGTCGACAGGCGGTGGATCGGGAAGATGAGCGTGCGCTTGTCGCGGTTGGCCACGGAGACGAAGACCGAGCCTTCCTTCGGCAGCTTGGCGAAGCCGGCGGTCTCCGCCTTGAAGTAGGCGGCGCCGAAGTTGTCGGCCAGGCCCATGACCTCGCCGGTGGACTTCATCTCCGGAGAGAGCAGGGTGTCCAGCATGGAACCGTCCGGGCGGCGGAAACGGTTGAAAGGCAAGACTGCTTCCTTGACCGCGAGCGGGTGCTCCATCGGCAGCGCGCCGCCGTCGTAGCTTTCCGGCAGCATGCCCTCGGCGCGCAGTTCGGCGATGGTCGCGCCCATCATGATGCGGGCGGCAGCCTTCGCCAGCTGCACGCCGGTCGCCTTGGAGACAAACGGGACCGTGCGGGAGGCGCGCGGGTTGGCCTCGATGATGTAGAGCACGTTGTCCTTGAGCGCGTACTGGACGTTCATCAGGCCCTTGACCCCGATGCCCTCGGCGAGCTTGCGGGTCGATTCGCGGACCTTCTCGATGTCCTGCGGCCCCAGGGTCATCGGCGGCAGCGAGCAGGAGGAGTCGCCGGAGTGGATGCCGGCTTCCTCGATGTGCTCCATGACGCCGCCCAGGTAGACCTCCTCGCCGTCGCACAGGGCGTCGACGTCAATCTCGATGGCCGAGTCCAGGAAGCGGTCCACCAGCACCGGGTGGTCCTCGCTGAGCTCGGTGGCGCGCTCGATGTAGGACTCCAGGGAGGGCTCGTCGTAGACGATCTCCATGCCGCGCCCACCCAGCACGTAGGACGGGCGCACCAGTACCGGGTAGCCGATGTTGGCGGCGACCTCGCGGGCCTCCGCAAAGCTGGTGGCGGTGCCGAACTCCGGGGCCGGCAGCTCGGCGGCGGCCAGCACCTTGCCGAATTCGCCGCGGTCCTCGGCCAGGTTGATGGCCTCCGGGGTAGTACCCACGACCGGCACCCCGGCCTCGGCCAGACGCTCGGCCAGGCCCAGCGGGGTCTGGCCGCCGAGCTGGACGATGACGCCGGCGACGGTGCCGGAGACGGACTCGGCGTGGTAGATCTCCATGACGTCCTCGAACGTCAGCGGCTCGAAGTAGAGGCGGTCGGCGGTGTCGTAGTCCGTGGAGACGGTTTCCGGGTTGCAGTTGACCATGACGGTCTCGTAGCCCTGGCGCGACAGCTCCAGCGCGGCGTGCACGCAGGAGTAGTCGAACTCGATGCCCTGGCCAATGCGGTTCGGGCCGGAGCCCAGGATGATGACCTTCTCGCGCTCGCGCTGCTCGGCGACCTCGGACTCGGCGTCCGGGTCCAGCTCGTAGGCCGAGTAGTGGTACGGGGTCTGGGCCTCGAACTCGCCGGCGCAGGTATCCACGGTCTTGTAGACCGGGCGAATGCCCAGCGACCAGCGCAGGGAGCGCACGCCGTCCTCGCCGGCGAACTCGGTGCGCAGCGCGGCGATCTGGGCATCGGACAGGCCCAGGTACTTGGCCTCGCGCAGCAGGTCGGCGTCCAGGACCGGGGCCTCCAGCAGCTTGGTGCGGAAGCTGACCAGGGCTTGCAGCTCGGCCAGGAACCACGGGTCGATGCCGGAGGCCTCGTGGACCTCGTCGACGGTAGCGCCCAGGCGCAGGGCCAGCTCGGCGTCGTACATGCGGCCCTCGGTCGGGGTGCGCAGGTCCTCCAGGACGGCGTCCTTGTCCGTGGCGCGCTCGCCGGCGAAGAACTCGTCGTCGGTGGTCCAGAAGCCCGCGGGCTTGTTCTCCAGCGAGCGCATGACCTTGTTCAGGCCGGCGATGTAGTTGCGGCCGATACCCATGGCCTCGCCCACCGACTTCATGGTGGTGGTCAGGGTGTCGTCGGCGCCCGGGAACTTCTCGAAGGCAAAGCGCGGGGCCTTGACGATGACGTAGTCCAGGGTTGGCTCGAAGGCCGCCGGGGTCACGCCGGTGATGTCGTTGGTGACCTCGTCCAGGGAGTAGCCGATGGCCAGCTTCGCGGCCAGCTTCGCGATCGGGAAACCGGTGGCCTTCGACGCCAGCGCGGAGGAACGGGACACGCGCGGGTTCATCTCGATGACGATGATGCGGCCGTCTTCCGGGTTCACGGCGAACTGGATGTTGCAGCCGCCGGTGTCCACGCCCACGGCGCGGATGATGGAGATACCCAGGTCGCGCATCTTCTGGTACTCGCGGTCGGTCAGGGTCAGCGCCGGGGCCACGGTGACCGAATCGCCGGTGTGCACGCCCAGGGCGTCGACGTTTTCAATGGAGGCGATGACCACGACGTTGTCGTCGCCGTCGCGCATGAGCTCGAGCTCGAATTCCTTCCAGCCGAGGATGGACTCCTCGATGAGCACGTTGGCCTCCGGGGAGGCGGCCAGGCCGCCGCCGGCGATGCGATCCAGGTCATCGTAGCTAAAGGCCAGGCCGGAGCCGAGGCCGCCCATGGTAAACGAGGGGCGGACGACGACCGGCAGGCCCAGCTTCTCGACGGTGGCGTGGACCTCGTCCATGTTGTAGCAGACCGCCGAGCGGGCGGACTCGCCGCCGACGGAGGCCACGATGTCCTTGAACTTCTGGCGGTCCTCGCCGCGCTCGATGGCGTCGATGTCGGCGCCGATGAGCTCGATGTCGTATTTGTCCAGGATGCCCAGGCGATCCAGCTGGATGGCGGCGTTCAGGGCGGTCTGGCCGCCCAGGGTGGCCAGCACGGCGTCGATGCGGTGGCCCTCCTCGATCTCCTTGACGAAGATCTTCTCGATGAACTCCGGCTCGATGGGATCGACGTAGGTGTGGTCGGCGAATTCCGGGTCCGTCATGATGGTGGCCGGGTTGGAGTTGACCAGGGTTACCCGCAGGCCTTCCTCCTTGAGCACGCGGCAGGCCTGGGTGCCGGAGTAGTCGAACTCGCAGGCTTGGCCGATGACGATGGGTCCGGAGCCAATGACCAGGACGTGGTTAATATCGTTGCGCTTTGGCATGGTCTCTTTGCTATCCTTCCTGGTCTTTACTTGTTTTCTGCACGCTGGCTGAGCAGCTCGATGAACTGGTCAAACAGCGGGTTGGCGTCGTGGGGGCCGGCGGCGGATTCCGGGTGGTACTGCACGGAATAAGCCTTGCCGCTCTTGAGCGCCACGCCCTCGACGGTGCCGTCGTTGAGGCAGGTGTGGGTGATGATGGCCGGCCCGAAGTCCGACTCGAACTCCCCGCCCGGCTTTCCGGTCGGGTTTTCCAGCGCGAAGCCGTGGTTCTGGGAGGTGATGTCGATCTTGCCCGTCAGGTGGTTTTGCACCGGGACGTTGATGCCACGGTGGCCGAACTTCATCTTGTAGGTGCCCAGGCCCAGCGCGCGGCCGAGCAGCTGATTGCCGAAGCAGATGCCGAAGAACGGGTAACCGGCGGACAGGATGTCGCGGACGATGCCGACCATCTCGTCGGCCGTGGCCGGGTCGCCCGGCCCGTTGGAGATGAATACCCCGTCCGGGTGGTACTGCTCAATCTCCTTGAGCGGGGTGCCCGAGGGCACGACGACGGTCTCGATGCCGCGGCGGGCGAAGTGGCGCGGGGTGGCGGACTTAATACCCATGTCGTAGGCGACGACGGTGTAACGCTTCTGACCTTCCGCTTCGACGGTGTACGGCGCTTCGGTGGTCACCTCGCCGGACAGGTCGGCGCCTTCCATGGCGTCTTGGCCCTTGACCTCGGCGAGCAGCTCCTCGACGTCGCGCTCGGCGGCCTCGCCGCTGAAGATGCCGGCGGCGATGGAGCCGTAGTTGCGCAGGTGGCGGACCAGGGAGCGGGTGTCCACGCCGCGGATGCCGATGATGTTCTGGGCTTCCATCTCCTCGGGCAGGCTGCGCTCGGCGCGCCAGTTGGACACGCGGTGGGCCAGGTCGCGGATGACCAGGCCGGCCACCCAGATGCGGTTGCCGCGGGACTCGTTGTCCTCGTCGTTCCAGCCGGTGTTGCCGATCTGCGGGGCGGTCGTCACCACGATCTGGCGGTGGTAGGACGGGTCCGTCATGGTCTCCTGGTAGCCGGTCATGCCGGTGGTAAACACGGCCTCGCCGAGGGTGGTTCCGGTGGCGCCGAAGCCGAAGCCGCGGAACGTACGGCCGTCGGCCAAGACCAGGATGGCCGGCGTAGAGGTGTGGGCGGAGTCAGTCATGAATGTGCCTTTCGCTGACTAGGAAATCTTGAAAAGTATTATATGCGGTCTGATGTATTTCTTCCACGACTGACTTTAGTCGTCAGCCCCGCGGGAGTACGTCACCGCGCCACGCAGGATGGTGTGGGTAACCTGCGCGTTGAATTCCTCCCCCTCATAGGGGTTATTCCGCGCCTTGGAGGCCAGCCGCGTCGAGTCCGAGGTCCACGGGCTGTTCGGGTCCACGAGCGCCAGGTTGGCGGGCTCGCCCACCGCGATCGGGCGCCCCTGGCCCGGCAGGCGGGTGATCTCCGCCGGGCGCTCGGACATCACGCGGGCGACGAAACGCCAGTCGGCCAGGCCGGAAGCGACGAAGATCTTGGCGATGATCGCCAGCGAGGACTCCAGGCCGAGCATGCCCGGCTTGGCGTTTTCGAACTCCACGCACTTGTCCTCGGCGCCGTGCGGCGCGTGGTCGGTGGCCACGCAGTCGATGACCCCGTCCAGCAGCGCCTGCCGCAGCGCCTGCGTGTCGTGCTCCTCGCGCAGCGGCGGGTTGACGCGGAAGACGCCGTCGTAGGTGTGCAGCTTGTCGTCGGTCAGCAGCAGGTGGTGCGGGGTCACCTCGGCGGTCAGGGGGATGTCCTGGGACTTCGCCCACTTGAGCAGCTCCACCGTGCCGGTGGTCGAGGCGTGGCAGATGTGCACGCGGTTGCCGTAGTCGCGGGCCAGCAGGGCGTCGCGGGCCACGATGGATTCCTCGGCGACCCGCGGCCAGCCGGTCAGCCCCAGCTTCGCGGCGGTCTCGCCTTCGTGCGCCACTGCCCCGTCGGTCAGCCGCGGCTCCTCAGCGTGCTGGGCCAGCAGGACGTCCAAGCCCTTGGCGTATTCCAGGGCGCGGTGCATCAGCTGCGGGTCGGCCACGCACTTGCCGTCGTCGGAGAACATCCGCACCTTGGCGTCGCTGCGGGCCATCATGCCGAACTCGGTCAGCGTCTTACCCTCGAGCCCCTTGGTGATAGAGCCCACCGGGTGCACGTCGCAGGTGCCGATGCGCTGGGCCTTGGCCCAGATGGACTCGGCGATGACCGGCTGGTCCGTGACCGGGTTGGTATTGGCCATGGTGAACACGGCGGTGAACCCGCCCTTGGCCGCAGCCTGGGAACCGGTCTCGATGGTCTCGGTGTCCTCGCGGCCCGGCTCGCGCAGGTGGACGTGCATGTCCACCAGGCCCGGCAGCAGGACGTTGCCCGCGCCGTCGATGACCTCGGCCTGCTGGGTTTCGTCGCCGGCCAGCTTCTCGGTCAGGCCCGCGCCGATCTCGGCGATGACGCCGTCGCGGACCAGGACGTCGACCGGGTCGCCCTCGCCGTAGGGGCGGACGTTGGTGATAAGCAACGGGCGCTGCGGCGCCGGGTGGGTGGCGCCGGTAGCCGGGAATTGAGAAGTGTTGGTCATGAGTATTTTCTCCTATTCCGCCGAGCTTTCGCCGCCGGCGAGCAAAGTGAACAAGACTGCCATGCGCAGGTGCACGCCGTTGTTGACCTGCTGCAGGACGGCGGTGTTGTCGTAGTCAGCCACCTGGTAGTTGATTTCCATGCCGCGGAGCATCGGGCCCGGGTGCATGATGATGGCGTCCTTTTTCATCTGGGCCGCGCGCTGCGGCGACAGGCCGTAGAGGTTGGCGTATTCGCGGTGCGACGGGAAGAAACCGCCGTGCATGCGCTCGGCCTGCACGCGCAGCATCATGACCACGTCGGCATCGGCCAGCTCCGCGTCGAAGTCGTAGGCCACGCGCACCGGCCAGTTCTCCACGCCGTTCGGCAGCAGGGTGGCCGGGGCGACCAGGGTGACCTCCGCGCCGAGCTTGGTGAGCAGGTCCACGTTGGAGCGCACCACGCGCGAGTGCAGGCAGTCGCCCACAATCTTCACGCGCAGGCCGGAGAAGTTCCCGCCGGTAATGCCCAGGCGCTGGCGCATGGTCACCGCATCCAGCAAGGCCTGGGTCGGGTGCTGGTGCGCGCCGTCGCCGGCGTTGATGACCGACGGGCCGTTACCGTCCGGGGCCACCCACTGGGCCAGCTGCTGCGGCGCGCCCGAGGACGGGTGGCGGATGATGATGGCGTCCGCGCCGATGGCGGCCAGGGTCAGGCCGGTATCGCGCAGGGACTCGCCCTTTTTCACCGAGGACGTCGAGGCCGACAGGTTAATGACGTCGGCCGACATCCACTTGCCGGCGGTCTCGAACGACGAGCGGGTACGCGTGGAGTTCTCGTAGAACAGGGTGTAGATGGTCCGTCCGCGCAAGGTCGGCAGCTTCTTGACCTCGCGGCCGTCGAGGACCTCTTTGAAACGGTCTGCCTCGTCCAGAAGCGCCACCAGGTCGGTCGCACTGACGTCAGCAATATCGAGTAGGTGCTTCATGACTAATCCTCCCGGTTAACGCGGGTCAGCACGACCGCGTCGCGGTCATCAAGGTCGCGGCTGTAGACGGCAATGTCCTCGTCGCGCGAAGTGGGGATGTTCTTGCCCACGTAGTCGGCGCGGATCGGGACCTCACGGTGCCCGCGATCGACCAGGCACGCCAGCTGGATAATGCGGGGGCGCCCCACATCGGACAGGGCGTCCAGGGCGGCGCGGATGGTGCGGCCGGAAAACAGGACGTCGTCGACCAGGATGACAGTCGTGCCGTCGATGCCGCCGCCGGGGATCCGGGTCGGCTGCAGGGCGCGGTGCGGTTTGGAACGCAGGTCGTCGCGGTAGAGGGTGATATCCAGGGAGCCGCACGGCACGGTCACCCCGGCGAATTCTTCGATCTTTTCTGCCAGCCGGTGGGCCAAAGGAACACCACCGGAAGGGATGCCTAGCAAAACGACTGGGTTCGCGTCGGCCTCATCAAGGGCCGTCTTTTCAATGATTTGGTGCGCGATGCGTGCGACAGTGCGCGCGACGTCGTCTGAGCTCAGCAGCTCAGTGGACTCCGCGGAGGTGTCGGAACCACTCATCGTGACCTCCTTCCCCGCCTCACGGTGCGGTCTTTAAAGGATGTCGAATAAGGGTCAGATGAAATTATTCACGTAGCCGGGTACGAGGCGTCGCCTTCCCCGCTCGTGCTAAGGCGAATTTTAGCAGCCTCGGTACCCCGATCGCACCCCTGCGCGTAGCTGAAACACATCCTCCCCCGAACTCGGGGGCGGGCCGAGCGCGCGGCCGGCCAAAAACTGGGACAATAGTTGGTTACACTCCACCGAATACCCGGACTTTTTAAAGGAGTTCTTCAACACCGTGACATTCCAGGCACAACACGTCATCCCCGCCGACCGCGAGCAGGTATGGGATTGGCACACCCGTCCCGGCGCCGTGAGCCGCCTGACCCCGCCCTTCCTCCCCATGGCCCCGCGGGAGCAGGCCCGCAGCCTGGCGGACGGCACCACCGTGTTTTCCCTGCCCGCCGGGCTCAAGTGGGTGGCCCGCCACGACTTGTCCCGGTACCGCCGCGGGGTGTCCTTCAGCGACGTGTGCGTCTCCGCCCCACTCAAGCGGCTGGCCTCGTGGCGCCACGACCACCACTTCGCCGATCACGCCGACGGCACGCTGATTACAGACACGGTGGACACCCGCATCCCCGATAGCGCGCTGGAGGCCTCTTTCGCCTACCGGCAGCACAAGCTAATCGGGGACTTCAACTTCATCAACCAGCTGCGCGACCAGGGCATCAACGTCCTGGCAACCGAGACCCGCCCGCTAACCGTGGCAGTGACCGGCTCCCGCGGCTCCGTCGGGCGCGCACTGACTGCCCAGCTGACCACGCTGGGCCACCGTGTTATCCAGCTGGTCCGCTCGGAGGCCAAGGATGGCCAGCGCACCTGGAACCCGAACTCGCCGTCGCGCAACCTGCTCGACGACGTCGACGTGCTGGTCCACCTGGCCGGCGAGCCCATCTTCGGCCGCTTCAACGACAAGCACAAGCAGGAAATCCGCGACTCCCGCGTGGGGCCCACCCGCAAGCTGGCCCAGCTGGTGGCCGCTAGCCCAGATACCCACACCTTCGTCTGCGCCTCGGCCATCGGCTACTACGGCAACGACCGCGGCGACGAGGTGCTCACCGAGGACTCCGCTAGCGGCGACGGTTTCCTGGCCGAGGTGGTTCGCGACTGGGAGGCCGCCACCGCCGAGGCCCGTGAGGCCGGCAAGCGCGTGGTCAACATCCGCACGGGTATCGCCCTGACCGGGGCCAGCGGCCTGCTGCCGCTGCTGCGCGCGCTCTTTTCCACCGGCCTGGGCGGCTCCTTCGGCGACGGGGATTTCTGGTTCTCCTGGGTCGCCTTTGACGACCTGTGCGATATCTATACCCGCGCCATCTTCGACACCGCCCTCTCCGGGCCCGTCAACGCGGCCTCGACTGCCCCGGTCCTCAACCGGGAAATGACCCAGGCCCTAGCCGAACAGCTCAAGCGCCCGGCCGTCATCTCCATCCCCGCCCTCGGCCCGGCCCTGCTGCTGGGCAAGGAGGGCGCCCAGGAACTAGCGCTGGCCGACCAGCGCGTGGCCCCGGCCAAGCTGCAACAGCACGGCCACGCCATGCGCTTTGGCACCATCCAGGACACCTTCGCCCACGAGCTGGGCAACCAGCGCCTCTGGCAGCCCGCAGACGCGAACTAGCCGCCCGCGCCCCACGCCGGATTGCTCTCCGTTATGCTGTATGGACGGGTTACCCGCCGAAGACCTCGGCGTCCCGTCGGCTTAGCCGGCACGGACTGGCCGGGACCTCGGCAGGTAACGAATGATATTCGACCCCCTTTAAGCTACAAGTTTGGATTTTGTCCCAGTGACTGATGAACAACCCCAATTGCACCCGGACACCCCAGTAGAGCCGGTGACCCTCGCCCGCGTCGCGGAGATCTTCGACGCCGAAAAGCTGCAGTACCGGATGGAAAACCAGCCGGTCAGCGACGAGGAGACCATCGACATCCTGCGGACCGGTTTTTCTAACGCCGCCATCGCCATGCAGGTGCGGGAAAACACCCTCATCCTGGATTCGGTGTGGCGCGGCGACGTGCCGGCCTCCGAGGGCCCGAAGGTCCTGGCCCAGCTCAACCAGTGGAACACCGAGCACTTCGCCCCGACCCTGCGGTTCTTTGAGACCGGCGAGGGCAGCCTGGCCGTCTCCGCCGTGCGCGAGCTCAACATCAGCCAGGGCCTGTCCCGCAACCAGATCGGCGCCTTCGTGATGTCCACCCTGGACGCCGTCGTGCAGTCGTTTAATTGGCTGGAACAGCAGTACCCGGAACTCGTGACTTGGGAGGAGCACAATGACTAACCAGAATCCCGCCGACACCGCCCTGCCGGAGGTCACCCTGGACCGCGTCATCGACGCGATGCGCACCTTCGAGATCGAGCTGGAAAAGATCGAGGGCCGCAACGACGCCGCCACGGCCAACCTCAACGGCCTGCCGTGCATGTTCGCGGTGCTGGACTCCGTGGTCATCGTCCGCTGCGACGTGGCTACCGACGCCTCCTTCTCGCAGGCTGATGCCGGGCTCTTCCTGGCGGCCAACCAGATCAACTCGGTCTCCTTCGGCGCCCGCGTGGCCATCGCCGAGCACGAGGACATGCTCATCGTGCGTTCCGAGCGCGACCTGCCGGTGGCCGCCGGCGCCACCGACGGCCAGCTGACCGCCGCGCTCCAGGCCGCCGTCGACGGCGTCATCGGCGCGCAGAACGCCATGGTCTCCGCCGCCGAGGAAATGGCCAAGATGGGCTCCGAGACCGCCCAGGAAGCCGGCGGCGAAAACTAAAAGCCCAGACAGCACAAAAGCTGGCTGCCCTCCTCTACCAACCTCGCGCATTAGCGCGGGTGGAAAGGAAAGGCAGCCAGCTTTTTAGTTTTCGCAGCCAGCAGCCGGAGACCGGCGCGCCGCCTCAGCGGCTACTCGGTCGGCGAGTCCTTCTCCCCTTCCGGGGAATCCGCAGGCTCAGCCTCTTCGCCTACGGGCTCGGGTGCGGCCGGCGCGGCGGCAGAGGTCTCAGCAGCGGCCGGATCCGTAGCTTCGGTGACGTCGTCGGTGCCCGTTGCGTCTTCGTCGGCATCGGCGGCATCTAGGTCCTGCTCGGCGGCCATCGGGCTGCCGGTGCGGCGGGACTGCGCGATGTCGTCGAGGACGGCGTTGATATACGGGGCGGCCTTGATGTGCGAGTATTCGCTGGCCAGCTCCACGCCCTCGGTCACCGCGGTAGCCAGCGGCACCTCCGGGTTGAACAGCAGCTCCCAGGTGGACACGCGCAGGATGGCGCGCTCGACGGGAGGCAGCCGGTCCAGGCGCCAATCGTCGGAGAGGTAGCGGGCGATCGCGTCATCGATATCGTCCAGCTCTTCGGCCACGCCTTGGACGATCTCGGCGGTGTAGTCCGCGATCGGCGCAACGCCGTGCTCGCCTTCCAGGGCTAGGCCCTTTCGCTCTTCCACGATGGCCACCGGATCGATGTCGCGGTTTTCTGCCTCGTAAAGGATGTCGGCGGCACGCCGCCGTGCCCGGTACCGCGCGCCGTGGCGACGGTTACGGGACACACGCTCGGGAGACGAGCTGTGCTGCTCGTTATTTTCTTCCGTCACTGGGTCCTTCTTTGATTCTTGCTGCACGCTAGTTGCTGACGCGGGACAGGTACTCGCCCGTCCGGGTGTCAACCTTGAGCACGTTGCCGGTCTCGATGAACAGCGGGACCTGGATCTCCGCGCCGGTCTCCAGGGTGGCCGGCTTGGTGCCGCCGTTGGAGCGGTCGCCCTGCAGGCCCGGATCGGTGTGCTCGACCTTCAGGTCAACGTTGATCGGCAGCTCGGCGAACAGCGGCTCGCCCTCGTGGAAGGAGACCTGCACGCGCATGTTCTCCAGCAGGAACTTGGCGGCGTCGCCGAACTTGTCCGGGCTCAGCTCGACCTGCTCGAAGTCCTTGTCGTCCATGACGACGTAGTTGCTGCCGTCGTGGTACAGGTAGGTCATGTCGCGACGGTCCACCGTCGCGGTCTCGACCTTGGCGCCGGCGTTCCACGTCTTATCCGTGACCTTGCCCGAGACAACGTCCTTGAGCTTGGTGCGCACGAAAGCGGGGCCCTTGCCCGGCTTGACGTGCTGGAACTCAATAATCTGCTGGAGCTTATTGTCAATCTTTAGAACAAGACCGTTCTTGAATGCGGTGGTATCAGCCACGAATCAATCTCCCGAAGTCTGTTGGATTAAAAGTTACGTCTTGCCAGTTTACTATCCCTGCCGGAATGCGTGTAAAACCGGCGCCCACTTTTTAAAGTGCGGAAGGACCAGCGGCGGCTAGAAGGAACGCAGTTCCTTCGGCGAGCGGGTGATGATCGTCGGCGCGCCGTCGGTGATAATCAGCGTGTCCTCGATCCGCACGCCGCCCTTGCCGGGCACGTAGATGCCGGGCTCGATCGTCAGCGTCATTCCCGCGGCCAGGGTGCCCTTGGCGTTGCGGGCGGCCGCGGGTGCCTCGTGGACCAGCAGGCCCACGCCGTGGCCGGTGGAGTGGACGAAGTATTCGCCGTAGCCGGCCTCCTCGATGACGTCGCGACAGGCCTTGTCCACGTCCGCGAGTGCGGTGCCCGGGGTCGCCGCCGCCACGCCGGCTTCCTGGGAGCGCTTGACAATGTCGTAGATCTCCCGGGCGAAGTCGTTGGGCTGGCCGATGACGACGGTGCGTGTCATATCGGAGTTGAAACCGCGCAGGTGGGCGCCGAAGTCGATGGTGACCAGGTCGCCGTCCTCCAGCACGCGGTCGTCGGCGCCGTGGTGCGGCAGCGCGGAGTTCGGGCCGGAGGCCACGATGGTGTCGAAGCTGGTGCGCTCCGCGCCGGCCGCGCGCATCCGGTACTCCAGGTCGGCCGCGATCTGACGCTCGGTGCGGCCCGCGCGCACCTCTCCGGCGGCCAGCATCTCCTCGAAGGCGTCGGTAGCCAGTTGCGCCAGGGAGTCCAGGCGTTCCAGCTCGAGCGGATCCTTGTAGAGGCGGATTTCCTCAATCACGCCGGAGATCGGCACCAGGGTCACGTCCTCCGGGCAGGCTTTCTCGAGTGCCGCGTGCTGGTTGACCGAGACCGTGTCGGCCTCGAAGCCAACCCGCAGCGGACCCTGCCCTTCCAGGGGCTTGAGCAGGGCCGTGCCGACGCCGCGCTCGATGATCGGCTCGATGTCCGGCACTTCCTGCTTAATCTGGGTGGTATACCGCCCGTCGGTGGCGATCGCGGCGGAGAGATCCTTCTTCAGCAGCAGCGCGCCGTTCGAGCCGGAGAAATTCGACAGGTAGCGCACGTGAATCAGGTCCGTGACCAAAATCGCGTCGATGCGCTGCCCGGCTAGCTTCGCCGCCAGCTTGCGGCGCCGGTCGCTGAAACGAGTATCTGCCAAGGCCATGGTTAATCCTTTCCGCTCGGACAATGCACTAAAGGCAGGCCTTAGAAAGGCCCACCGCGTAGGACACCCATTCTAGCCTGTGTCCGCGGACACGGTAACCGTTTTCACACCGGCTGGGCCGCGGCGCGCTCAGGCTTCGGCGGTCAGGTATTCCAGCGCCGCGAGGTAGCCGACCGGGCCCAGGCCGGCGATGACGCCGCGGGCGATGCCGGACAGATAGGAATGATGCCGGAATTCTTCCCGGGCGTGCACATTGGACAGGTGGACCTCGACGAAGCCCGCGCCATCGGCGATTTCCGCGAGGGCGTCGCGGATGGCCACGGAGGTGTGGGTAAAGGCCCCGGGGTTGATGATGACACCGGCCCCGGCGTCGGCGGCGGCGTGGACGCGCTCGATGATGTCGCCCTCGTGGTTCGACTGGAAGAAGTCCAGCTCGATATCCGCGCCGGCCGCGCGCAGCTTCTCCCCGCGCTGGCGGATCATCTCCTCGATATCGGCCAGGGTGGTCGTGCCGTAGACGTCCGGCTGGCGCTTACCGAGCCGGTTCAGGTTGGGCCCGTTGATGATAACTACCTGCATTAGTTGCTCACCTTCTCAAAAGCTTGGCGCAGCTCCTCGTCGCTCGGCCCCTCGATGCGGGTGGTAGCCCCCACCGCGGTCAAGGCCACGAAGCGGATTTTCCCGTCGCGGTTCTTCTTATCGTGGCGCATGGCCGCGTGCAGCTCCGGCCACTGGCCGTCGCGGTAGGCCACCGGCAGGCCGACGGACTCGAGGATCGTGCGGTGCAGTTCGACCACGTCGGCGTCGATGAGCCCGCGGGCCTCGGCCAGGTACGCGACGAACATCATGCCCACGGCCACCGCGTTACCGTGCCGCCAGGAGTAATCCTCCGCGCGCTCGATGGCATGCCCGAAGGTGTGCCCGTAGTTCAAGGTCTCCCGCAGGCCGGACTCCTTGAGGTCCTCGCCCACCACACGGGCCTTGACCGCCACCGAACGGGCGATGAGCTCCGGCAGGGCGCCGTCCGGGTCCAGGCAGGCGGCCGGATCGCGGCGGTAGAGCTCGATGATCTCCGGGTCGTGGATGAAGCCGGTCTTGATGATTTCCGCCGAGCCGGCCACCATCTCTTCTGCCGGAAGGCTGCGCAGCACCTCAATGTCCGCGAAGACGGCTAAGGGCTCGTGGAAGGAGCCGACCAGGTTCTTGCCGGCCGCGGTGTTAATGCCGGTCTTGCCGCCGACGGCGGCGTCCACCATGGCCAGCAGGGTCGTCGGCACCTGCACCACGCGGATGCCGCGCATCCAGGTCGCCGCGACGAAGCCCGCCAGATCCGTGGTCGCGCCGCCGCCGAAGCTGACGATGAGGTCCTGCCGGCCGAAGCTGGCCGCACCGAGCTTGTCCCAGAGCTCGCTGACCACGCTGAGCTGCTTGGCGCGCTCGGCGTCCGGCAGGAGCCACACGTGGCAGCGCACTCCAGCGGCCTCCGCGGCATCGGCCAGGCGGCGGGCGGAAGCGCTCAAGACCTCTGGGCAGAGGATGGCTACCTGCGCTGCCCCGGACTCGCGGATGGTCTCCACGATGGCCGGGGCCAGCCCGTGACCAATGTGGACGTGGTACGGTGCCGGACCGTTGACCGGGATGACGGACATGGGCTTCTCCTCGACAAGAAGTAGGTTGTGGTGTGCTGGTGCGCGCCCGGGCCGAGCTCCGACCCGGGCGGGTGTGTCTAGAGGGTCTCCAAGAACCCGAGGATATCCCCGACGACCTGCTGCGGGCTGCGCCCGTCGGTGCGGGCGCGGTAGTCGGCGACCTCGCGGTAGAAATCGGCGCGCTGGTCCAGTAGCTCCTGGTAGCGCGCCAGCGGATCCGCGGACTGCAGGACCGGGCGGGAGTTGTTGCTGGAGGTGCGGCGCACCCCTTCTTCGGCGCTGACTTCCACCCAGATGACGGTGTGGCGCTCCAGAAGGTCCCGGGTCGCCGGGCTGACTACGGCTCCCCCGCCGAGACTGACCACGCCGCCGGCCGACAGGGCCTCTGCCACGTGCTCTTCTTCCTCGCGGCGGAAGGCTTCCTCGCCCAGCTCGGCGAAAACCTCGCCGCAGGGCTTGCCGTGGGCGACCTCGATCAGCTGATCCGAGTCCACCAGCCCCACGTTCAGGGCCCGAGCGAGCCGGCGCCCGATGGTGGATTTACCGGCGCCGGGCGGCCCCACCAGCACCGCCAGCGGTCGCGGAGCTCCCGTCGCTAGAGGAGGTACGGTCATCGTAGTCCTGGCCTTTCCACTGTTCTTAGTCGTTATGATTCAGGCTTATCCTGCGGGAAGCTCAAGCGCTCGGCAACATAGTCCTGGTACGCGGCGATGTTGCGCTTGGTCTCCGCCAGGCTGTCGCCGCCGAACTTCTCCAGCACGGCGCGGGCGACGACGAGTGCCACCATGGCCTCGGCCACCACGCCGGCGGCGGGCACGGCGCACACGTCGGAGCGCTGGTGGATGGCGGTCGCGGCGGAGCCGTCGGCCATGTCCACGGTCTTCAGCGCGCGCGGCACGGTAGAAATCGGCTTCATGGCCGCCCGCACCCGCAGCTGCTGCCCGTTGGTCATGCCGCCTTCGAGGCCGCCCGCGCGGTTGCTGAGCCGGTCGACACCGTCGTCGGTGCGCACCATCTCGTCGTGCGCGGCGGACCCGCGGCGGCGGGCCTCGGCGAAGCCGTCGCCGATCTCCACGCCCTTGATGGCCTGGATGCCCATCAGCGCAGCCGCCAGCTGGGCGTCGAGGCGGTCCTCGCCGCTGATGTGCGAGCCCAGGCCGATGGGCAGGCCGTCGACGACGACCTCCACGACGCCACCCAGGGTGTCGCCCTGCTTCTTGGCGGTTTCGATCTCGGTGACCATGCTCTCTTCGGCGGCCTTGTCGAAGGAACGCACCGGGGAGGCATCGATGGCGCTAAGATCCGCGGGCGCTGGGGCCGGGCCTTCGTAGGGCTCGGAGGCCCCGATGGAGATGACGTGGGAGATGACTTCCACGCCGAGGGTCTCCCGCAGGAAGTTGCGGGCGAAGGTGGCCGCGGCCACGCGGGCGGCGGTCTCCCGGGCCGAGGAACGCTCCAGGATGGGGCGCGCCTCGGCGTGGTCGTATTTGACCATGCCGGCGAAGTCCGCGTGCCCCGGGCGCGGGCGGGTCAGCGCCGCCCCACGGCCCGACTGCATGGCTTCCGCGACCTGCGCGTCGTCCATATCCAGCGGATCCGGGCTCATCACGGTGGTCCACTTCGGCCACTCGGTGTTGCCGATCATCACGGCGATGGGGCTGCCCAGCGTCTTGCCGTGGCGGACGCCGGCGAGCAGGGTCAGCTCATCGGCCTCGAACTTCATTCGGGCGCCGCGGCCGTAGCCGAGCCTCCTCCGCGATAATTGCTGCGCAATTTCGTCCTTAGTAATCGGAACCCCGGCCGGCAGGTGCTCAAGCAGCGCGATGAGCGCCTGCCCGTGGGATTCTCCCGCAGTTGTCCAACGAAGCATGGCTGTCATTATTTCACGCCGGCCCTGTGAAGTGGTGCATCCGTCTACATAATGGGGGTAGCGGCCCACCTCCCCACCGCTACCGCGGCGGCTGCGAAGAGCATGGCCGGACCATGGGGAATGCCGCCGCGGGCCGCGCCCGGCCGCCGGCTGGTCGCGCTGCATAATAATCCGGCCGCCAGGGTCACCAGCCCGGCGATGACCATCGCGGCGAGCACCCCGGCGGCCCCGGCCAGCGCCGCGCAGGCGACCCCGAGCGGGAGCGCGAGCTTGATATCCCCGCCGCCTAAGCCCCCGGCCGGGCCCGGCAGCAACGCCTGGGCCAGGTAGATGCCCGGCCAGACCAGCCCCACGGCCCAGGCGGGGTTAATAAACAGAGCGAGCACCGCCAGCACCCCGGCGGGCAGGGTCAGCCAGTTGGGCAGGCGCCGGGCGCGCAGATCCCACCAGCACAGCGCCGCGGCCCAGGCGGCCAGCGCCGCAAGGCCTGCGATCTGTGCGGCACTGACCAGTAGTGGGTCACCCAATCCGGGCCCGTTAGGCGCAGCGTGCACCATGAACTATTCCCCCGCTCCCCCAAAGCTTTAGCTCTTGGTACCTAGCTTAGGGGATCTGGCGCGAGGCTGCCCGGGGAGGGCGCCTTGCGGCTAGCTGCGTTTGGCGCGGTTGATGACCGAGCTTTGGCGGGCGGCCAGCGCGTTGTTGAGCGCGGAGATCATCTCTTCCTGCGGCGCGGGCCGGCCGGTGAACTGCTCGAACTGGCTAAAGGCCTGGTGCGCCAGCATGATATGCCCGTTGACCGTCGCGTAGCCGTTCGCGGCCGCAGCCACGGTCAGCGGGGTCGGCCAGGGCTCGTAGATAACGTCGAGTACCGGCGCGTGCGCCAGATCCAGCAGGTAGTCCTCCAGCGCCGCCGACGGGACCGTGGAGACGATGACCCCGGTGTTCAGGGACAGCTGCTCCAGGTCGGTGTGGAAATCCGTGGTACGCAGCTCGAGGCCGAGCTCACGGGCCAGCGGATCGAGCTCGGCCCGACGGTCGGAGCGGTTGAGCACGGTGACGGTTTCCACCCCGCGTTGGGCCAGCGCCCACAGCGCCGGGCGCGCGGTGCCGCCGGCGCCGATCAGCACGGCCTCGCCGACCTGCTGGTCCCCCAGCAGGCGCTGCAGCGCGCCCACAACGCCCTCGGTGTCGGTGTTGTCGGCCCGCCAACGCCCGCCGTCGAGCCGCACCAGCGTATTCGCCGAGCCGAGCAGCCGCGCCCGATCGGTGACCTCGTCGGCGACCTCCACCGCGGCGAACTTGCCGGGCATGGTCACGGAGAAGCCGCGCACGTCAGCCGCGGCCTCGCGCACCAGTCCGGGCAGCTGCTCGGCGGTGCACTCCTGCCGACCGTACTCCCAGTCCTCCAGGCCGAGGGCCGCGTAGCCGGCGTTGTGCAGCACCGGGGAGAGCGAATGGTCGATGGGCGAACCCAATACCGCCGCGCGTGGCATGTCCGAGGCCTCCTAGCTTTCTAGCTTTATAGCGTTCTAGTTTTCGGCGTTGTCCGCATCCGCCGGGTTGGTGCCTTGGCGCTGGTGGTCCAGGATGCCGGAGTCGAGGGCCTCGCGGACCTTTTCCTGGTGCTCGTCGAAGTTGTTGGTGAACACGGTCGTGCCCTGATCATCGACGGTAACGAAGAAGAGCCACTCGCCCTCGGCCGGGTGCTCCATCGCCTGGATGGCCTCCTCCGACGGCGACGCGATCGGCGTATCCGGCAGGCCTTCCTTGGCGTAGGTGTTCCACGGCGTCTTGCGCTCGCGGTCCTCGTCGGTGGTGGCCAGCTCCACGTCCTCCAGCCCGTAGTTGACGGTGGAGTCGAACTCCAAGCGCATGGGCTCGTCCAGGCGGTTCAGGATGACGCGAGCGACCTTGTCGAACTCACCGGCCGGCGCCTCGCGCTCAACCAGGGAGGCAGAGGTCAGCAGCTCGTAGGGGCTCACGCCGATGGCCTGGGCCCGGCCCACAATGTCGGTCTCGTTGTACTGCTCCGCCGAGCGCGAGACCAGGTCGGTCAGGATCTCCTCGGCGCTCATGTTCGGGTCCAGAATGTAGCGGCCGGGCGCGATGAGGCCTTCCAGGCGCTTGGGATCGTCGCCGCGGGCCTTAACCGGCCCGACGGCCCATTCCGGCGCGCCCAGCTGCTCCGGGTCCACGGTCGAGGCGACGCGCTCGAGCTCGTCCTTGTTGACGCAGTTACCTTCCTCGCAGGTGACCTTCTCAATCATGGAGTAGATGCCGTAGCGCACGTCGCCGCCAATGACGGAGACATCCTGGAGCGTGGCACCGCCCTGCACGTCGAGCAGATCCACCTGGTTGTTTAGATCGAGCAACGCCTTGACGGCGGATTCCGCGCTCATCTCCTCCTGCAGGCGGTAGAACCCGGGCTGCAGGGAACCGGCGTCGACGTTGTTGGCGGCCGCGGTCTGGAAGGCCTCGTCGCTCTTGACCACGCCCTTGTCCACCAAGTCGGGGCCCAGCTGGGAGATGGAGGAACCTTCCGGCACCTGGATAAGCTGCGTCACGCCGTTGCCCGTCCCTTCGAAATCGGTGCGCGAACCGCCCTTGTCGCCCACCAGGATCTGGCCGCCGATATAGACGATCGCGCCGATGATCAGCACGAAGGAGGCGATCAGCACGGCTAAGCCCCGCTGGCGTCGCTTCACGAACTTCGGTTCCATGCGCCTAGCCAAGCGCTGTTCATTGCGGCTCACTAAATTAGTCTCCTGAGTTCGAAGGCTTTATTGGTTTGCGTCATTCTGGTTATCGGATAATACTCGCGCGCGGGCGTCCAGCCAGCTTTGGAGAATCTCCACAGCAGCGGCTTGGTCAATCACTTTACGGCCCTTTTTCTCAGAAACTCCAGAGGCACGCAAGGCTTGAGTGGCGACCACCGTGGTGAGACGCTCATCCGCCAATCTGACAGGTGCTAACGAAACCATCGTTTCAGACTTCGCCAAACGGCGACGGATACGAAACGCGATCTCTTTGGCGTGCTTAACGCTCTTGGAGCCGTTGGCCTGCAAATCTCGCGGCAGACCCACGACCACTTCCGCCACCTCGTACTGTTCGGCCAGCTCAACGAGCCGATCGATGTCCGCACCGTCGCGGTCCTTGAACCCGGTCACCCGGGTGACAGTTTCCACGGGGGTAGCCAGGCGCGCGTCGCGATCGCTGACTGCTACCCCAATTCGGACGGTGCCGACGTCCACGCCGAGACGCCGGCCGGGGCCGGGGTCGTCTTGGCCGGGAGCATCCGGTGTGACTTTCGCCATAGCGCTTACAGGCTTTCCAGCATGTCCTTGACGGCCTCGAAGCCGCGCTCGGCTCCCTCGGCCAGCCGGCCGGAGCCCTGCGCCATGTCCGGCTTGCCGCCGCCGCGGCCGTCGACGTACTCGCCGTAGAGCTTGACGATGTCGCCGGCCTTCACACCGCGCTCCACCGCGGACGGGGTCGCGGCGATGATGAAGGAGAACTTCTCGCCGTTCTTCGCGCCCAGCGCGATAACGCCGTCCCGGTCCTTCAGGCGGTTCTTCAGGTCGGTAGCCACGGTGCGCAGGTCGTTGCCGTCCGTGCCTTCCGGCAGGCGCAGCATGATGGTCTGGAAGCCGTTGACCTCGCGGGCGGCGGCCACGAAGTCCGCGGCCTGGGCCTGCAGCTGGGCCTTGCGCAGGGTGGAGATTTCCTTCTCCGCAGCCTTGAGCTTCTCGCTCAGCTGGGCGATTCGCTCCGGCAGCTCCTCGGTCTGGACCTTCAGGTCGCGGGACACGCCCTCGACCAGGGCGGCTTCCTTGGAGAAGTACTTGAACGCATCCAGGCCGGTGTAGGCCTCGATACGGCGGGCGCCGGAGCCCACCGAGGACTCACCCAGCACGGAGACCGGGCCGACCTGGGAGGAGGCGCCCACGTGGGTGCCGCCGCAGAGCTCGATGGAGAACGGCCCGCCGATTTCGACGACGCGGACGTTGCGGCCGTAGTTCTCGCCGAACAGGGCCATCGCGCCCATCGCCTTGGCCTCCTCCAGGGAGGTCTCGATGGTGTTGACCGCCAGGTTGGAGTCCACCGCCTGGTTGGTGATAAGCGCGATCTCCTCCATCTGGGCCTCGGTGAGCTGGTCGGTGAAGTTGAAGTCGAAGCGCAGGTAGCCCGGGCGGTTCATAGAACCGGCCTGGACCGCGGTCGGGCCCAGCACCTGGCGCAGCGCGGCGTGGATGAGGTGGGTGGCCGTGTGCGCCTGGGTAGCGCCGTGGCGCCAGGCGGCGTCGACCTCCGCGGTCATGCGCGTGCCCAGATCCAGACCGCCGGCGGTGACGGTGGCCTTGTGGACCCAGAGCTTCTTGCCGATCTTCTGCACGTCGTCGATCTGCAGGGTGGTCTCCCCTGCCACCAGGCGGCCGCGGTCGGCCATCTGGCCGCCGGACTCGGCGTAGAGCGGGGTCTGGTCCAGGATGACCTCGACCTGGTCGCCTACCTCGGCCTCTGTGACCTTCTCGCCGTCGCGCACCAGGCCGATGACCTGTGCGTCGGAGCTCAGCTCCTCGTAGCCGGTGAAGACGGTCGGCTGGTTGTCCACCCACTCGCGGTAGAGCGACTCGTCGGTGTGCTCGTGCTTCTTGGCGCGGTTGTCGGCCTTGGCGCGGGCCTTCTGCTCGGCCATGGCGGCCTCGAAGGCGGGCATGTCGACCTCGAGGCCGGCCTCGGCTGCCATCTCCAGGGTCAGGTCGATCGGGAAGCCGTAGGTGTCGTGCAGCGCGAAGGCGTCCTCGCCGCGCAGGGTCTTCTTGCCGGCGGCCTTAACGGCTGCGGCGGCCTCGTCGAAGCGGTAGGTGCCGGACTCGAGGGTCTTCAGGAAGGCCTTTTCCTCGTTCTTGGCCACGCGCAGGATGCGCTCGCGGTTGTCGCCGATCTCCGGGTAGGACGGCTCCATGGTGTCCATGACCGTGGTCAGGAAGCGCTCGATGGTCTCCCCGGTCGCGCCCAGCAGGCGGGCGGAGCGGATGATGCGGCGCAGCAGGCGGCGCAGGATGTAGCCGCGGCCCTCGTTGGAGGGGGTCACCCCGTCCAGGATCAGCATCATGCCGGTACGGGAGTGGTCGGCGATAACGCGGAAGCGGATGTCGTCCTCGTGGTTCGAGTTGTACTTCGAGCCGGTCAGCTCCTCGGCCACGTCGATGACCGGGCGCAGCAGGTCCGTCTCGTAGACGTTATCCACGCCCTGGAGCAGGCAGGCGACGCGCTCGATGCCCAGGCCGGTATCGATGTTCTTCTTCGGCAGCTCGCCGACGATTTCGAAATCGCCCTTGCCGTTGCCCTCGCCGCGCTCGTTCTGCATGAAGACCAGGTTCCAGATCTCCATGTAGCGGTTGTCGTCCGCCGCCGGGCCGCCTTCCTTGCCGTATTCGGCGCCGCGGTCGTAGTAGATCTCGGAGCACGGACCGCAGGGGCCGGGCACGCCCATGGACCAGTAGTTGTCCTCCATGCCCATGCGCTGGATGCGCTCTTCCGGCACGCCGATCTTGTCGTGCCAGATGCTGGCGGCCTCGTCGTCGGTCTCGTAGACGGTGACCCAGAGGCGATCCGGGTCCAGGCCGAAGCCGCCGTCGTCGACCGAGTTGGTCAGCAGCTCCCACGCGTTAGTGATAGCGCCTTCCTTGAAGTACTGGCCGAAGGAGAAGTTGCCGGCCATCTGGAAGAAGGTGTTGTGGCGGGTGGTGATGCCGACCTCTTCGATGTCCAGGGTGCGCACGCACTTCTGGATGGAGGTAGCCAGCCCGTTCGGGAAAGGCGGGTTCTGCTGGCCCAAGAAGTAGGGCTTGAAGGGAACCATGCCGGCGTTGACGAACAGCAGGTTAGGATCGTCCAGGATCAGCGAGGCGCTGGGGACGGGCTCGTGGCCCTTCTTCACAAAATGCGCAGTAAAGCGCTCCCGAATCTCGTGGGTCTTCACCAGGTAACTTCCTTTGACTATCGACTAACGTCAGTAACAGCGCTCAACTTTACCCGCCCCACAGCTGCGGGTGAAGTTCGGGACGCCCAAATCGCCCCGTCCCACCGGCTGTACCGCGCGCCGCTCCGGCACCGCGCTAGCCCCGGCTCGTCCCTGCTCGGCCGCTAGCCGCGCCCGCGCCCGCGGACGATGTCCCGCAGGCGGCCCAGGAAACCGCGCACGCGCTTTTCCGCGCCGTGATCGGTGGGCTGGTAGTAGACCGCGTCCGCCAAGGTGTCCGGCAGGTACTGCTGGGCCACCACCCCGCGCGGATCGTCGTGCGGGTAGACGTAGCCCACGGCGTTGCCCAGATCCTTCGCCCCAGCGTAGTGGCCGTCGCGCAGGTGGGCGGGCACGAAGCCGGACTTGCCGGCGCGCACGTCGCCCAGGGCGGCATCGATAGCGCCAATGACCGAGTTCGACTTCGGCGCCGTCGCCAGATGAATGGTGGCCTGCGCCAGCGGGATCCGGGCCTCCGGGAGGCCGATGAGCTGCGCGGCCTGGGCGGCGGCCACGGCGGTCGGCAGCGCGGTCGGATCCGCCATGCCGATGTCCTCCGAGGCGTGCACGATGAGCCGCCGGGCGATAAACCGCGGGTCCTCCCCCGCCTCAATCATGCGGGCCAGGTAGTGCAGGGCCGCGTCCGGATCGGAACCACGGATCGACTTGATGAACGCGGAGACGACGTCGTAGTGCTGATCGCCGTCGCGGTCGTAGCGCACCACCGCCTTGTTGACGTTGTCCTTGATGGTCTGGGTATCCAGCTCCCCGCCGTCGGGCACGGCCTCGGCCGCGGCCTCCAGGTAGGTCAGCACGCGGCGCGCGTCGCCGCCGGCCAGCAGCACCAGCTGGTCCCGGGCCTCGGCGTTAACGGTGATGCGGCCGGCCAGGCCCCGCTCGTCGCCCACCGCCCGGTCCACCAGCGTCTTAAGATCCTCGTCGCCTAGCGGGTTGAGCTGCAGCAGCAGCGAGCGCGACAGCAGCGGGGAGACCACGGAGAACGACGGGTTCTCCGTGGTCGCGGCGACCAGCAGCACCGTGCGGTTTTCGACGGCCGCCAGCAGCGCGTCCTGCTGCGTCTTGGAAAAGCGGTGGACCTCGTCGATGAAGAGGACGGTGCGCGCGCCGCGGGCGGCCTCGTGCCGGGCCTGCGTGATGACCTCGCGCACCTGCTTGACGCCGGAGTCCAGCGCGGACAGGCCCACGAAGTTTTGCCCCATCGCGCTGGCGATCAGCGAGGCGATCGTGGTCTTGCCCGTCCCCGGCGGGCCATAAAGGATGACGGAGGCCTCCCCGGAGCCTTCCACCAGCCGGCGCAACGGCTTGCCGGGGTCTAACAGGTGTTTCTGGCCGACGACCTCGTCCAGGGTGCGCGGGCGCATGCGCGCGGCCAGCGGCGAGCCCGCGTGGGTGCTAAACATCTGCTGCCCGCGGCCGGCCAGCCCGCTGGACTGTTCGGATTCCGGGGTCGGGGAAATCCCACCGAAGAGATCTTCTTGAGCCACGGTGGCTGGCACCTCACTTTCTTCTACAACGTCCGGGGCGGCAACGCCGGGGTCCGCGCCGCGCCGACCTAGCGCTGGCCGGGCTCGCGCAGGCGCTGGGCTACGACCGCGCCGAAGTCGGCGGCCGGGCGGCAGTCGCCGTCCTCGCAGCGGTTGGCAAAGCGCGACAGGGCCTCGAAGGTCTCGAAGAGATCGCGGCGGATGAGCAGCTCGTCGTCGTTGAACGGCCCGTGCTCGGCGGTGCGCAGGAGGGACTGCTCCGGGCCGAGCGGGATTTCCTCGTGTCCGCGCAGCACGGCGGCGAGCACCTCTAGCCCGCCGGCGGACATGGTGGTCAAGCTGGAAAAGGCCCAGCCGACCAGGCAGGCGGTGACCAGGTGCTGGATCTGGCCGGCGTCTTTAAACTGCGGCCACAGGCTGTGGACCTCGCGGGCCCAGGCCTCGATAAAAACGTCGGCCTCGCCGTCGGAGACCGGCTGGGCAAAGAGGAACTGCGGGAAGCCGGCGATAACGCAGGCGACGTCGAAGCCGACGTTGCGGAAACCGGCCCACTCGTAGTCCAGGAAGTGGATGTTGTCGGCCACGATGATGTTGTCCGGCGACAGGTCAAAGGGCGTGAAGGCGCGGTAGCGGCCGGACTGCAGCGATTTGGCCGCCTGGTCCGCCAGGTCCTTGACCTCCTCGGGGACCTCCAGGCCGGCGGCCTCGGCGATGGTCACCCCGCGGTAGATGGAGTCATAGAGCGCCTTGTCGCGCATGACCTGGTTCTCGGCGTATTCCGGGTGCTTTTTCAGCATCCGGGACAGCAGCAGGTCGTAGTCCTGCTCCCGGTCGGCGGTGCCAGCGTGCATCTGGCCCAGCTCCGCGCCCAAAGAACGCAGCAGCGTGCGCCGCACGTCCGCGTCGGCGGACTCGAGGGCCTCGGCGAAGGTGTCGGTGTTGCCCGAGTCGGTGAGCACCACCGTGCGCTTGTCCACGTCGTGCGCCAGCAGCACCGGCCCGGGGCGCACGTCCGCCGCCAGGGAGTTGGTGAACTGGTAGGCCACGATCTCCCGGAGGAAGGCGGCGTCATCGACGGCGTAGCCCGTGGCCGGGTTGTGCTTGATGACCACGGAGCGGTGCGGGAGGAACGGGGAGTTGGCCACGCGGGCCCGCAGCACGACCGCATGCCCCGAACCAACCAAGGCTTCGACGTCGCTGAGCTTTTGCGTTCCCCCGAATCGGTTGGACAATAAGTCCTCCGCAAAGGCGACAATTGCCTGCTGGTCGGGCTGTGCAGTCTCCACCTAAAATCTCCTCCTGGGTAAGCGTTAAGCCCCGGAACACGCACCGCGTGGCCCGGGGCGTGCCGCCTTAGTTATCCGTCGAGTCGGGCGCCTTCGGCTTGGTTTCCTTAGCCGCCTTGGCGTTCTTTTCCGGCTTGAAGTCCACGCCGGTCTCCTTGCGCTGCGCGGCCGGGATCGGGGCCGGGGCATCCGTCAGCGGGTCGACGCCGCCGCCGGACTTCGGGAAGGCGATGACGTCGCGAATGGAGTCGAAGCCACCCAGCAGGGAGACGATGCGGTCCCAGCCGAAGGCGATGCCGCCGTGCGGCGGGGCGCCGAAGGCGAAGGCGTCCAGCAGGAAGCCGAACTTCTCGCGGGCTTCCTCCTCGCCGATGCCCATGACGTTGAAGACGCGCTCCTGGACGTCGCGCTGGTGGATACGGATGGAGCCGCCGCCGATCTCGTTGCCGTTGCAGACGATGTCGTAGGCATACGCCGTGGCCTCGCCCGGGTTCTCGTCGAAGGAGTCAATCCACTCCGGCTTCGGCGAGGTGAAGGCGTGGTGCACGGCGGTCCACTTGGAGTGGCCCAGGGCCACGTCGCCGGAGGCGGTGGCGTCGGCGGCCGGCTCGAACAGCGGGGCGTCGACGACCCAGGTAAACGCCCAGTCGCCTTCCTTGATGAGGTCCAGCTTGCGGGCGATCTCGCCGCGAGCGGCGCCCAGCAGGGCGCGGGAGGACTTGGTGTCGCCGGCGGCGAAGAAGATGGCGTCGCCTGGCTTGGCGCCGACGTGCTCGGCGATGCCTTCGCGCTCGGCGTCGGTGATGTTCTTGGCCACCGGGCCGCCCAGGGTGCCGTCCTCGGCAATGGTGATGTAGGCCAGGCCCTTGGCGCCGCGCTGCTTGGCCCAGTCCTGCCAGGCGTCGAACTGGCGACGCGGCTGGGAGGCGCCGCCGTCCATGACGACCGCGCCGACGTATTCGTTCTGGAAGACGCGGAAGGTGGTGTCCTTGAAGAAGTCGGTGCACTCCACGATCTTGATGTCGAAGCGCAGGTCCGGCTTGTCGGAGCCGTAGAACTTCATGGCGTCCGCGTAGGTCATGCGCGGGATCGGCGTGGTGATGTCGTAGCCGATGAGCTTCCACAGGGCGACCAGGATTTCCTCGGCCAGGGCGATGACGTCGTCCTGGTCCACGAAGGACATCTCGACGTCCAGCTGGGTGAACTCCGGCTGGCGGTCGGCGCGGAAGTCCTCGTCGCGGTAGCAGCGCGCGATCTGGTAGTAGCGCTCCATGCCGGCGACCATGAGCAGCTGCTTGAACAGCTGCGGGGACTGCGGCAGCGCGTACCAGGAGCCCGGCTTCAGGCGGGCCGGCACGAGGAAGTCGCGCGCGCCCTCCGGGGTGGAGCGGGTCAGGGTCGGGGTCTCGATCTCGGTGAAGTCGTGGGAGTCCAGGACCTGGCGGGCCGCGCGGTTGGCGGCCGAGCGCAGGCGCAGGGCGTTGCCCTGGCTCTCGCGGCGCAGGTCCAGGTAGCGGTAGCGCAGGCGTGCTTCCTCGCCGACCTCGCCGGAGGTCGACGGATCGTCAATCTGGAACGGCAGCGCCGCCGACTTGTTCAGCACCTCCAGGTCGGTGACGTTGACCTCGATCTCGCCGGAGGGCAGGTTCGGGTTCTCCGAGCCCTCCGGGCGGGCCTCGACCACGCCGGTGACCTTGATGCAGTACTCGGACCGCAGGTCGTGGGCGCGCTCGGCGACCTCGGACTCGCGGAAGACTACCTGCGCCAGACCGCTCCGGTCGCGCAGGTCAATGAAGATAACTCCGCCGTGGTCACGGCGTCGAGACACCCACCCCGTAAGCGTTACTGTCTCGCCGGCAATATCCTTGCGGAGCTCGCCCGCCAAATGGGTACGCAGCACTGTTGCTCAAATCCCTTCACACATAGCTTCCTCGGTAGCTTCCGCGCACCCAAAGCCCGGCGCGCTGCAGTCACCGCTGAGCGCGCATCACGCAGCGCCCGCGGCGTCCCAGCTGCCAGCCCGGCGAAGGGAGGCAGAAGTTGACGTTTTCAGTCTACCCACCCACGGCAACGGGCAGTGACTTATCCCCCACCTGCCGGCACTGGGCGCCGACCGTTATCCGGTGTGGCCTCCGGCTGAACCCCGGCTTTACGTGGTCTTTGTTCGACCCTCGCCGCCCTTTTCAGCCGCGTCTGCCCGGCCCAATCTCTTATTTCACGCGGAAATTTTCGGACGCTAAACAGGTAGATAGGGCTCGGACATGGCACACTTAAGCCATGACTTTTCGCAGTGGCGGTGACATTAGTGGTAAACGGGCGCGTACCGGCGGTGGCGGGCGCGGCGGTGTCGTGGCGGCCGGCGGCGGCCTGGGCACCGTGGTTTTGATCGGCCTCTACCTGTTGCTGGGCGGCAGCCCGGGGCAGCTGGGCGGCCTGCTCGGCTCCGAGGAGCCGGCGTCCCAGTCCGGTTCCGGGGCAGAAGCCGGCGGCCAGCTGGATCATTGCCAGACCCCGGAGGACGGCAATAAGTACGATGACTGCCGCGTGGACTTCACGGGCGTGTCCCTGGACCGCGTGTGGAGCGAGGTCCTGCCGGAGCAGGCCGGCATCGAGTACACCGAGCCGGAGCGCGTGGTCTTCGAGCAAGCCACCCAGTCGGGCTGCGGCGCCGCCTCGGCCGCGACCGGCCCCTTCTACTGCCCGGCGGATAACACCGCGTATTTCGACACCTCCTTCTTCCAGCAGCTGGAAAGCTTCGGCGGCTCCTCTGCCCCGCTGGCGCAGATGTACATCGTGGCCCACGAGTTCGGCCACCACATCCAGAACCTCGAGGACACCCTGGGGCTGTCGAACTACGACGACCCGGGCGAGGATTCCAACGCGGTCAAGATTGAGCTGCAGGCCGACTGCTACGCCGGCATCTGGGCCTCCCACGCGGACAAGGGCGAGGACGCCCTCCTGGAGCCGATTACCAAGGAGCAGGTCGCCGAGGCCATCGAGACCGCCCGCGCGGTGGGCGATGACAACATCCAGTCCCGCTCCGGCGGGCAGGTGGATCCGGACTCCTTTACCCACGGCACCTCCGAGCAGCGCCAGGAGTCCTTCCTCGCCGGCTACCAGACCGGCTCCATGAAGTCCTGCGACACCCTGGGCCGCGGCGCCTACAAATAAGCCAGTAGCCCAGTAGCCGACTCAGGCCCCGGGTGGGATACCACACCGGGGCTTTAGTCTGCGCAAATCCCGTCCGCTCCCCCGTCGCTGCTCCCCACGGCACGCGCTGCTCCGCGCTCTACACTGGGTGCCATGACTTCTGACGCGCACTCCGGCCACGGCGCCCACCGCTTTATCGCTGCTTTCAACGACATCGAGCAACACCTGAGAGCCCGGCTCAAGGCCCGGGACGGGGACTCTTTCCGCCGGCTTATCGACTCCGCCCGGCACGAGCACTTGCTCAGCGCCCAGCAGGCCGAGGCACTGCATGATTACACGAGCCTGCGCAACGCCATCTCCCACGGGCGCTACCACGACGGCGCGCCGATTGCCGAGCCGAACCCCCGGGTCATTGACCAGATCGAGCGGCTGCGGGACTTGCTGATGGACCCGCCCGGCGCGGTGGCGCGGCTGGGGGATCAGAAGGTGGAGACGGTAACGCCCGAGGACTCGCTGCTCTCGGCGCTGGAACTCATCCGTACCCACGGGTTTTCGCAGTTGCCGGTCTACGACTCCGGCACCTTCCGCCAGCTTTTGACCACCAACACCATCGCGCACTGGGTGGCGGCCGATTTGGGTGATAACCAGACCATCGACGCCCGCACGGTGGCCGACGTGCTGGAGCGGGCGGAAAACACCGATCGGGCGGTCTTTATGCCGAAGACGGTGGGCGCGCAGGCGGCTACCGATGCCCTGACCTCCCCGGCGCGCGATGGCTCCCTGCCCTTCGCGCTCATTATCACCGAGACCGGCGAGAAGTCCCAGCGGCCCATCCGCGTGATTACCCAGTCTGACGTGGGCGTTTTGCTGGAGGCCGTGGAGTGGGAATAACTCCCCTCGAGATTTTGTTGACACGTCATAGATAGTTGATCGAGAAAGGATCCCACCATGCAATTCGGCATCTTCACCATTGGCGATGTGACCACTGACCCGACCAACGGCACCACCCCCACGGAGGCAGAGCGCATCCGCAACATGACGGAGATTGCGCTCAAGGCCGAGGAGGTCGGCCTCGACGTCTTCGCCACCGGCGAGCACCACAACCCGCCGTTTGTCCCGTCCTCGCCCACGACGCACCTGGCCTATATCGCCGCGCAGACCGAGCGCCTGCAGCTGTCGACCTCGACAACGCTTATCACCACCAACGATCCGGTCAAGATCGCCGAGGACTACGCCTTCCTGCAGCACCTATCCGGCGGGCGCGTCGACCTGATGATGGGCCGCGGCAACACCGGTCCTGTCTACCCGTGGTTCGGCAAGGACATCCGCCAGGGCATCCCGCTGGCCGTGGAGAACTACCATCTGCTGCGCCGCCTGTGGCGCGAGCCCTCGGTCAACTGGCAAGGCAAGTTCCGCACCCCGCTGCAGGCGTTTACCTCTACGCCCGCCCCACTGGACGGTATCCCGCCGTTCGTGTGGCACGGCTCTATCCGCTCGCCGCAGATTGCCGAGCAGGCCGCCTACTACGGCGACGGCTTCTTCCACAACAACATCTTCTGGAACAAGGAGCACACCGCCAAGATGGTGCACATGTACCGCCGCCGCTACGCCAAGTACGGCCACGGCCGGGAGGACCAGGCCATCGTGGGCCTGGGCGGCCAGGTCTTCATCGCGGACACCGAGCAGGAGGCCAAGGACTTCTTCCGCCCCTACTTCGACAACGCCCCGGTCTACGGCCACGGGCCGTCGCTCGAGGACTTCACCGAGATGACCCCACTGACCGTCGGCACCGCCGAGCAGGTCATCGAGCGCACCATGCAGTTCGCCGACTGGGTGGGCGACTACCAGCGCCAGCTCTTCCTCATCGACCACGCCGGCCTGCCCCAGGAGGTCGTCCTCGACCAGATTGAGCGCCTGGGCACCCAGGTCGTGCCGGAGCTGCGCCGCCGCTTCGAGCAGCGCCGCCCGGATCACGTCCCCTCCGATCCGCCGACCCACGCCAGCCTGCGCAACACCCCGGATTCGCCGCACTTTCGCGTCAACCCCGGCGAGGAAAGCTAAACTGCCAGGAACCTAGCCCCCGCCCTATTCACCGGCCCCGTATACCAACCCAAGGAGGTTTTTACCGTGCACACCCTCGTGGTCGTGACCGCCGGCCTGTCCACCCCCTCTACTACCCGCCAGCTGGGCGAGGAACTCGCCGCGGCCACCGAAGCCCGCGTCACCGCCCGCGGGGAGGGCCTTAACATCGAGTTCATTGAGGCCCGCAACCTGGCCCAGGATCTGACCAACGCCATGACCAACTGGGGCGCGGCCACCCCGGCGCTGGACGATGCCCGCCGGCTGCTCAGCTCCGCCAGCGCGCTCATCGCGGTCACCCCGGTCTTCCAGGGCAGCTACTCCGGGCTGTTCAAGATGTTCTTCGACACCCTGGACCCGCAGGCCATCACCGGCATGCCCACCCTCATCGCCGCGACCGGCGGCTCCTCGCGCCACGCGCTCATCCTGGACTACGCCCTGCGTCCGCTGATGAACTACCTGCACGCTGTCGTCGTCCCCACGGGTATCTACCGCGCCACGGAGGACTACGGCGCGGCCCCCGTCGGCGGCGAGGCCGGCCACGGGGGACTTAGCCCCAACCGCATTAGCCAGGCCGCCGAGCAGCTGGCCGACCTCATCGTGACACCGACGGACCGGGTGGGCGGCCTGTCCGCCTCCCCCGCGGACACGCGTTCGGCAAACCAACGCCGCAACGGGATCGACTACGAGGACGACTTCACCCCCATGAGCGAGCTCCTCGGCGGCGAGACCGAAGCAAGCCCCGGACCCGAGGCCAGCGCTGCCACTGCCCCCGAACCGGGCGCGGACGTGCGCGATGCGACCGGGTTTGTCGACGTCAGCCCGAACGCCGCGACGAGCGAGCAGGACACGAAGAACCCGGAGAAGTAGCTCACACACCCACTGTGGGGTTCGTCACGTAGACTGGGGCGAGACAACTTTCCCCTTAAGTTACAATCCACGTCTGTTCGCTCAGAGAAAGGTGGCTTGAACTCAACATGACAATTAGCGTCGTTGATATCTTCTCCATCGGGATCGGGCCCTCCTCGTCCCACACCGTCGGCCCCATGCGCGCCGCCAAGGCGTTCATCGACTCGCTGCCCCAGCTGCCCGCGCGTGTCCACACGGAGCTGCGCGGCTCCCTGGCCGCGACCGGCCGCGGGCACGCGACCGACCGCGCGGTCATCCTGGGCCTGGCCGGCTGGACCCCGCTGACGGTGCCGCTGGACGCCGAGCCGGATCCGTCCAGCCCCATCCCCTCCGAGGGCAGCGTGTCCGGCCCGGCGGGCAGCCTCGAGTTCGAGATCAGCTTCAACAATGAGCCGGTACCGGAGCACCCGAACTGCCTCATCTTTAGCGCCTGGGACGCCGCGGGCAACGAGATCGCCACGGGCCAAGAGTGGTTCTCCGTGGGCGGCGGCTTCATCCTCTCCCGCGCGGAGCTGGAGGCGGAAAAGGAAGCCACCAGCGAGGTGCCCGCCGGTGTCGCCGCGGCCGCCGTCGAGGACCGGGTTCCTTACCCGTTTACCTCGGGCGAAGAGCTGCTCGAGCTGTGCGAGGCCCACGAGATGCCGGTGTGGGAAATCGTCCTGGCCAACGAGGCCGTGCTCCACCGCAGCTCCGGCGGCGCGGACCACGTCCTGCGCCACCTCGACACCGTCTGGGACACCATGCGCGAGTGCGTGACCGAGGGCATTTCCACCAAGGGCACCCTGCCGGGCGGGCTGCGCGTGCCGCGCCGCGCCCCGCAGGTCTACCAGACCCTGCTGGACAAGCAGGAGGATCCCTCCTGCGGCTTCTCGGCGATGGAGTGGACGAACCTCTACGCCCTGGCCGTCAACGAGCAAAACGCCGCCGGCGGCCGCGTCATTACCGCGCCCACCAACGGCGCCTGCGGGATCATCCCCGCCGTTTTGCACTACGCGCGCGACTTCATGGCGGATTTCACCCGCGAGGACGCCCGCCGCTACCTGCTGACCTCGGGGGCTATTGGCACCATCATCAAGGAAAACGCCTCCATCTCCGGCGCCGAGGTCGGCTGCCAGGGCGAGGTCGGTTCGGCCTCCGCGATGGCCGCGGCCGGCATGTGCGAGCTGTTGGGCGGCAACGCCCGCCAGATCGAAAACGCCGCGGAGATCGCCCTCGAGCACAACCTGGGGCTGACCTGCGACCCGGTCGGCGGCCTGGTGCAGATCCCGTGCATCGAGCGCAACGCCATCGGCGCGGTCAAGTCCATCAACGCCGCCCGCATGGCCATGCTGGGCGAGGGCACGCACTACGTCTCCCTCGACAACGCCGTGCAGACCATGGCGGAAACCGGCCGGGACATGCTCACCAAGTACAAGGAGACCTCCCTCGGCGGCCTGGCCAAGACCATGGGCTTTTCCGTCACCCAGGTCGAGTGCTAAGCCTAGCCGCCGGGTCGTGGGCTCTCCGGCCCGCCTAGACCGCCACCTCCGGGTGCAGGTCCTTCATCGCGATGTGGCGCCCGCGCCAGGCGCCCACCACGGCGACGGCCAGGAAGATGACCCAGATGAGCGCCAGGACCCCGACGCCCTGTTGCAAGCGCGGATCGGCGGCGTCGTAGTGGAAGATCATCTGCCGCAGGAGGTTCGTCGAGTACGTCATCGGGTCGTAGTTGTGGAACCACTGCAGGAAGGCCGGCTGGGTCTCCGGCGGGTACAGGCCGCCGGAGGAGACGATCTGCAGCGACATCAAGGAGATGCAGATAACCCGGCCCACGGTAGCGCCCAGCAGGGCGTTGATGCCCAGCGCGATGGCCTGGAAGGTCACCGCGGTCAGGCACATGGCCAGCCACATGCCCACATCGTGGCTGGCGTTGAGGCCCAGCGCAAGCTTCTGCACCAAGAACATGACGGTGGCCTGGGCGACGCCGACGATGGCCGCGGGCAGGTAGCTCGCCAGCACCACGCGCAGCGGGGACATGCCGGACTCGATGGCGCGGCGCTGCAACGGGTGCAGCACCATGAAGGTGACCGTGGCGCCCATGAACAGGCCCAGCGAGATGAAGATCGGGGCCAGCCCCTCACCGAAGATGGCCAGGCCGTCGCCCTGCTGGTTCTGCTCCACCGGGCTCGACATGGCGCCGGCGTAATCGGCGCGCTCGTCGTCGCCGTAGTGCGGAACCTTGCCGCCGGCCTCAGACAGTTTCAGGGCGAGCGTGTCCGAGCCCTCGTCGAGCTGGACCAGCCCGTCGCTTAGCTGCTTCGCGCCCACTGAGAGCTGTTGCGAGCCATCCACGAGTTTGCTGGTGCCCTGGCTCAGCGTCTGCGTGACGACTACGAGCTGGCTCGAGCCGTCGTTGAGTTTGTGCAGGCCCGTCGCCAGCTGCTGAGAGCCGTCGGAGGCGCGCTGCATGCCCTGCGAATACTCGCTGGCCGGGTCGGTGAGCTGGCGAGCGATTTCCCGCGCGCCACCGCTGAGCTTTTCCACGTCGCCGAGCACCGGCGAGTCCGGGCCGAGGGCCTGCGTGCGCACCTGCTCGATGACCCCGTCCAGTTGGTTGGCCAGGTCCTGGGCCGGCGGCAGGCCGGTGGCCCGTAGCTGGCTGGAGACGTTAACCAGTCCCGCCAGCAGCTGTGCCTGGGCGTCGGCGGCCTGGCCGACCATGCCGGAAATCTGATCCACGCCGCCGGAGACCTGGCTGGCGCCCTCACCCAGGCGCTGCGTGGCGGAGTTGAGCTGCCCCAGCCCGCCGGCCAGCTGGTCGGCCGCATTACTTGCCGTGCCCAGGCCCCGGTCGAGCTCCTGGGCGCCGGACTCGAGCTTCTTCGCGCCCTCGTCCGCGGTCACGATGCCGTCGTGGAGCTCGCCGGCGCCGGAATCCAGCTTCTTCGACGCGTCAACCGCACTGCCGGCACCGTCGGAGAGCTCGTTCGCGCCGTCGGCGGCCTGGTTCACCCCGTCCCCGATGGTGTTGAAGCCGACCAGGAGGTTGTCGGTCACGCGGGTGCCCAGCTCCTCGTTGATCGTCCCAGCACCGTGGAGACCACTTGGTTGCCCAGGGTCTGCGCGATCTGCCCGTTGTCGTTGTTGAACGTGGCGTTCAGGCTCGCCCGCCGCGGGTTATCCCCACGGACGGAGAGCACCGACTCGGAGAAATCCTCCGGCAGTTCCATGGCGAAGTAGTACTCGCCGCTGCGGACCCCGTCACGGGCGGTATCCGCGTCCACGACGTCCAGGTTGAGTTGGCCGGACTCGGCCAGCCGGTCGGTGATCTGCTGGCCGGCGTCTAGGTGCTCGCCGTCGGCGTCGGCGCCCTTGTCGGAGTTGACGAAGGCGACCGGCAGCTCGTTGACCTTGCCGAACGGGTCCCAGTAGGACCAGACGAAGAGGCCGCCGAAGAGCAACGGCAGCAGGATAGTGACCACGAAGGCCAGCGGCGGCAGCTTGCCGTGTCCGAAGCGGCGGATCTCAGTGCCTAGGTGTGTCAGGTTCATGCCTGCTCTCCTTCCCCATCCGCGTTCCCAGTCGGAGACTCAGCCATAGCCATCTCCGAATCGTGGATGCGCACTTCGTGGTCGGCGAAGCCGGAGGTATCCGCGTTCGCGCTAATGCAGACCACCGGCAGGCGGTCCGCCAGGCGGCGCACGGTGGCAAGGAAGTCCTCGCGCAGGCGCCAGGAGCGCAGCTGGTCCACGTCGTCGATGACCAGCGCCACCGCCTCGGGCCGGGAGATAAGCGCAAGTGCTACGCGCAGCTTTAAGCGGGTGAGAACGTCGAGTTCGCCCACCTTGGTCTTCCGGCAGGCCTCCTCGTCGAGGTCGATCTCCAGCGCGCTAAAGGCGTCCTGGACGCGCTCGTTGGACATAATCTTGCGGGGCGTGAGCCGGTACCACGGGCTGGTCCAGGCCAGCTGCTCGCGCACCACGGCCCGCACCGGGACGAGGCGCTCCAGGCCGTCGATCTCCGGGGTGCCGGCATAAGCGATGTCGGAAAATAGCTTGCGGGCGGGAAGCTCTACCCCGGCGGCGTGCGCGCCGCCATCCTCGTACTGCCCGGCTTGCGACGGGGTCCAGCGCACCTCGCCGCCTTTCTTCTTCATCCGACCGGCAAGGGTCAGGCCTAGCACGGTGGCGGAGGCCTCCCGGCTGACGTGCAGCAGGTTGAGGCCTTCGACAAGGTGGAAGTCCGGTACCGCAAAGCCGGTGCTCAGCACCAGGTTATGGGTGCTGCACAGGTAAGCTTGTGTCATGGTGGCGGTTACTCCGACTTAAAAAGCACCCTTCAAAAATGGTTAATACCTAAAGCGGAGGGTGTACTATCAGTTAACGTAAATATACTGAACCCTCGCCGCCGACAATGTCAACTAACCCGCGAAAGGAAGCGTCATGCGCGCCGATGCCGCCCGCCGCCGCCAAGCCATAATCACCGCAGCCCTCGAGCTGTTTCGTGCGCACGGCAACAACGTCAGCTTGGAAAAGATCGCCGCGCACGCCGGCGTCGGCATCGCCACGCTCTACCGCAACTTCCCCGATCGGCAGGCGCTCATCGACGAATACGTGAGCACGTACGCCCAACGCTTCATCGATACCCAGAACACGTTGCTGGAGCGTTTGGACTCGGCACCTGAGTCCGCGGGTGAGACCGTGTGTGAATACGCCCGCCAGTTGCTCTCGCTGGGGCTGGGCGTGCTTATCCCGAATTTCCTGCCGTCCAACCTGGATTCTCTGCCCCCGGAGCAGAAGGCCTTGCAGAACGAGCTGATGGACAACGGTGCCCGTTTCATAGAAAAGACGCGCGCCCTGGGACACGTTGGCCCCGGGGTCACGCACCTCGAGTTCATCGCCGGCCTGCTGGCACTCCAGCGGCCGCGCGACATCGACCTAGGCGAGGCCGAGTCCGACCTCGACAACGCGATGGTTCGGATCTACCTCGCCGGTATCCGGGTCGGGATTAGACCCGACTAGCGATGGTCTCGACGACCTGGTCGAGCGAGACCTCCTGCTGTTCGTGGGCGGCCAGGTCCTTGACCGCCACGGTGCCGGCGGCGAGCTCGTTCTCGCCCAGCACCAGCGCCAGGCGGGCGCCGGCGCGGTCCGCACCCTTCATAGCGCCCTTCAGGCCGCGGTCGCCGTAGGCCATGTCGGCCGAAATCCCGCGGGCGCGCAGATCGTTAACCAGCCGCGCCATCTTCTGCTTGGCCTCAGTACCCAGCGCGACGCCGTAGACGTCAACGCGGCGCTCGGTGCCGTCGAGGGTAATGCCCTCCGCCTCGAGTGCCAGCACCGCGCGGTCCACGCCCAGGCCGTAGCCGATACCGGAGAGATCCTGGCCACCCAGCTGGGCCATCAGCCCGTCGTAGCGGCCGCCGCCGCCGATGCCGGACTGGGCGCCCAGGCCGTCGTGGACGAACTCGAAGGTGGTCTTGGTGTAGTAGTCGAGGCCGCGCACCATCCGCGGGTTGATGGTGTACGGGACCTCCATGTCCTCGAGCAGGCCCCTGACGGTCTCGAAGTGCTCCCGGCACTCGTCGCTCAGGTAATCCAGCATGAGCGGGGCGTCCGCGGTGGCCTCCTGGATTTCCGGGCGCTTATCGTCCAGCACGCGCAGCGGGTTGATCTGCGCACGGTGGCGGGTCTCTTCGTCCAGGTCCAGCTTGAACAGGAATTCCTGCAGCTTGTCTCGGTACTGCGGGCGGCAGGTGTGATCGCCCAGGCTGGTCAGCTCCAGGCGGAAGCCGCTCAGGCCCAGCGCGCGGTAGGAGCGGTCTGCCAGGGCGATAACCTCGGCGTCCAAGGCCGGGTCGTCCACGCCGATGGCCTCGACGCCAACCTGCTGCAGCTGGCGGTAACGGCCGGCCTGCGGGCGCTCGTAGCGGAAGAAGGGGCCGTAGTAGTTCAGCTTGACCGGCAGCTGGCCGCGGTCCAGGTTGTGCTGGATCACCGAGCGCATCACGCCGGCAGTGCCCTCCGGGCGCAGCGTCACCGAGCGGTCGCCGCGATCGGCAAACGTGTACATCTCCTTGGAGACCACGTCGGTCGACTCGCCCACGCCGCGGGCGAACAGGGAGGTGTCTTCGAAGACGGGCAGCTCAATGTGCTGGAATCCGGCCAGATGGGCCTGCTCGACCATGGTCTGGCGGACCTTGTAGAAGGTGGCGGACTCCGGCGGCAGGTAGTCCGGCACTCCCTTCGGGGCGGACAGGGGCTTAAACTGCTTCTTCTTGTCACTCACGCTCATCTACATTACCCGTCCGACCTTGAGCAAAAAGGGATTGGCCCCCCGCTCCTGCCGCATGGTCGAGGTCATCCCGTGGCCCGGCAGGACCGCCAGGTTATCGGCCAGGTTCCACACGGGCCCACGCAGGGAGGCGTCCATGGCCGCCGGATCCGAATGCGGCAGGTCCGTGCGCCCGATGGAGCCACGGAAGAGCACGTCACCGGTAAACGCCACCTCCTCGTTGACCAGCAGGACGCTGCCCGGCGAGTGCCCCGGCGCGTGGCGGATGGCAAACTTCAGGCCAATCAGCTCGAGGTCCTCCCCGTCACGCAGGTGGCGTACATCAGTAATCGGGACCATGTGGGCGGCGTCGAAAAGCACCTTGGATTCCTCGGATACGCCCGAGCCGTCTGCCAGCATGGACTCGTCTTCAGCGTGAATATAGACCGGGCAGTTGTGCTTTTGGGCCAGGTCTCCGGCGTTGCGCGTGTGGTCGATATGCCCGTGGGTGAGCACCACCGCTTCCAGGGTGACCTGGTGTTCGTTCAGCAATCCTTCCACGCGATCCAGCGCGTGCATACCGGGGTCGATGACGAATGCCTTGTCCTCGTGCGTGACCAGGTAGCAATTCGTCTTGTAGGGACCCGCGGTGAAACCGTAATACTGCATGCCCTCCAGAATAGTGACTCGGCCCCGCAGCGACTACGACCGCTCTCCTCCGCCACCACCGGCCGCCACGCCCCATTCAACAACAACCTGACGAACCGCAATAGGAAAAGCCGCCGCCCCGCAAGTGCAGGACGACGGCGTTGAAGCGCGCGAGCGCGGACTACTTCAGGGCGGCCAGGGCGGCGTCGTAGTCGGGCTCGGTGGTGATTTCGTCCACCAGCTCGGTGTAGACGACCTTGTGGTCGGCATCGGTGACGACCACGGAGCGCGACAGCAGGCCCTTAAGCGGGGAGCCTTCCAGGGCCACGCCGAACTTCTCGCCGAAGTCGGTGCGGAAGTCGGAGCCGCTGACGACGTTCTCGATGCCCTCGGTGGAGCAGAAACGGGCCTGCGCGAAGGGCAGGTCGCGGGAGACGGACAGCACCACGGTGTTGTCCAGGCCGGCGGCCTTCTCGTTGAAGTTACGCAGCTGGGCCGCACAGACGTCGGTGTCCAGCGACGGGAAGATGGAGATAACCAGGCGCTTGCCGGCGAAGTCCTGCGCGGTAATTTCCTTCAAGTCGGTACCGACCAGGGTGAAGTCCGGAATCTGCTCGCCTACTGCGGGCAGCTCACCGGTGGTCGTCGTTGCATTTCCATCAAAGTTAACGTTTGCCATGGCCCCGAGGATACCCACACTGCCTAATGCCTGCCACGGTCCTGCTAAAGCCACACAGTCCCCGGCCTAATCCCCCACCTAGGACGGGCGACGCGATAGGATTGTGTGCCAGTTGGTTCGGGCCGCGCCGAAAGCGTCCCGGACCGGAAGAAGTGTTCATTCTGCCTACTGTGTAACGAGGAAAACTACAGTGCCTGATAACAAGAAGCGCAGCGAGGAGGCCTTGGCCAACCTCAACCGTGAGCTCAAGTCCCGCGAGCGCAAGACCAAGACCCGCCCCATCGGCGTGGCTTTGATCGCCCTGCTCGCCATCGTCGCCCTCGTCGGCGGCGTCTGGTTCATGGCCTCCCGCGATAGCTCCGACGAGGAAATCACCGCGGAGGACCAGAACACTACAGAGACTACCGAGTCCGAGGAGCAGCCGGAGGCCGTCGCGCTGACCGGCAAGCGCGCCCAGGCACTCCCGGAAACCGTCACCTGCGAGTACCCGGAAACGCAAGGCCAGGATTCCAACGGCGCTACCGTCCCGAACGGCGACGACATCTCCACCAAGGGCACCGTGAAGGTTAACTTCGCTACCAACCAGGGCGACATGGAAATGGAGCTCGACCGCTCCGTGGCCCCCTGTACCGTCAACGCCATCACCCACCTGGCCGATGAGGGCTACTACGACGGCAGCGTCTGCCACCGCATGACCTCCGGCGGCCTGAACGTCCTGCAGTGCGGCGACCCGACCGGCACCGGTTCCGGCGGCCCGGGCTTCAGCTTCGCCAACGAGTACCCGACCGAGGAAGATGCCGAGGCCGGCCAGCCGGTGACCTACCCGAAGGGATCCATCGCCATGGCTAACTCCGGCAAGGACACCAACGGCTCCCAGTTCTTCGTCAACTACGCCGACTCGCAGCTGGCACCGGACTACACCTACTTCGGCAAGCTGACCGACAAGGGCCAGGAAACCCTCGACAAGATCGCCGAAAAGGGCGTCGAAGGCGGCCAGCCCGACGGCAAGCCCGCCGAAGAGGTCAAGATCGACAAGGTCTCCGTCGAGTCCTAACGAATACTCAGGAGGTGAAGCCCCCAGGCCACCTTTCTAAACGCCAAGCCCCGGCACCCGCGCACCCTCGCGCCGTGCCGGGGCTTTCCCGTATCCGCACCACCCCCGCCAAGCAGCCCCCATAGACCCCTCCAACTTAGGTTACCCACACTCAGTAGATTCTTAGTTTTTCTTTAGGCATTACCAGTTAACCCTTTGTTTACCTGCGATTCTAGATTCACTAAGAACTCTACGATTACGGTCCGATTTGGCAGTTTCCTTAGACAGGTCTTGCAAACCCCTGCCCGTATCGCTACTATTTGTAGCGTCTGCAAGTACTCCACGGAATCTAAGGATTTTGATAATGAAGCTTTTCTCCCGTAAGTCCCTGGTTGCTGGTGCAACCGCCATCGCCGTTTCCTTCGCTGGCGTCAACGTTGCCACCGCTGAAGAGTCCGGCGCCGGTGAGACCTCCACCGCCGCCACCTCGACCCCCGAGGCTCCGAAGGACGACAAGGACCAGAACGACAACGGTTCTTCCTCCATCTCTGACCTGTCCTCCAGCGAGGGCGAGAACGGCGAGAAGAAGGACACCAAGAAGATCGCTGAGGAAGTCAAGGCTTGGGTCGGCGTCGCCAGCGCCATCATCGGTGTGCTGGGCTCCCTGTTCGCTTTCTTCAGCAAGTACATCGACCTGCCGGGCCAGAAGTAATTCGGCTTGTACTAGCTGCTAGCTAGCACGCTTTATACCCCGTGGTTTTATCCACGGGGTATTTTTTATGCCTTGGTTCGGGATCCGGTTGTGTGTTCGGCTTTCGGCTTTGCTGATCTGTTTTGGAGCTTAGTCTTGGCCGAGGCCCTTGACGTCGCGGAAGACGTCTGGGTCCATGGTCTTGCCTTCTTGGATGACGGCGATTTGGCCGGTGGGCTCCAGGATCATGGCTTGGACTTCCTGCGTGCTGCCGAGGCCGGCCTTGCGGATGGCCGAGTAGATGTCGGTGTCGCTGACGTGGGCGAAATCGGCGTTGGCCTCGACCTTCTCCCCGTGGTGCATGATGAGGATGGGCTTGCGGTCGATGAACCGGGACCAGCCCACAGCGTTGCGCAGCACACCGAAGGCGGCCTCCAGCCCCATGAGCGTGGCTAGGCCTAGGACGCCGGCGGCCAGTGACGGGGGCACGCCGACGATGACGCGGCCGGCGACGGCGCCGAACATGATGATAATGACAGCATCGGAAGCAGTCATGGAGGTCAGCACGCGGGAGCCAAAGACCTTCACCAAGAGCATGAAGGCCAGGTAGATGCCGATGGAGGCCAGGATGACGATCGGGATGCGGTGCCACTCCAGCCCCAGCTGGTAGTAGGCCTCGTCCAGAAGAATTTGCTGCCAACTCACGTGCCCTAGCTTAGTCCCTGATAGGTACGGCTATGGGAACGCTGGTGGTTATTGCTTGGCTGCGGTAGGGCGAACGAAGGCCCTGGGGTAATCCCCAGGGCCTTGTTGTCGTGGTTGCGCAAGCGTTTGGGCCGCGCGGTGGGTGGTCTTAGAGGCCGAACTGCTTGCGCAGGCCCTCAATCATCTTGCGGACCGGGGCCGGCAGGGTGATGATGCCGGTGCCGACCGCGCCCATCAGGCCGGCGACGAGAGCGACGATAACGCCCGCGCCAATGCCGACCGAGGACAGCAGCGAGTCGCTGGAACCGGAGCTCAGGCTGGAGGTGGAGCTCAGGCTGGAGCCGTTGTCGCTGTCGTCGGTGTCGTCGTCGTTGTCATCGCCACCGTTGCCATTGCCGTCGGCGGCAGTGACGGTGACCGGGATGATGACCTCGGTGCCCTGGTCGGTGGTGACCTTGAGCTCCTGCTCGCCGGAGAGGTCCTCCGGGACGGTCAGCTCGACGGTGGCGCGGCCGCGCTCACCCATCTGGTCGTCGCCGTCCTGGCGGGCGTTGTCGATCTCGGCCTCGGCGCTGGCCTCACCCAGGGAGACGGTGGCGGTCTTGGCCATCGGCTCGCCCTCGCTGGTGTAGTTGAGGGAGGAAAGCTCCACAGTCAGCTTCTCCCCGGCCTTCGGCTCGCCGGACAGGTGCACGCCGACCTGGCCCTGGCCGGTGCGGACGTCGGCCTCGCCGCTGGCGATGTAATCGATCATCGCCTGGGTGTCCATGTAGCCCACATCCACAATGTCCTTGACCTGATCCTCAGCGAAGAAGCCGTCGCCGCCGCCGGCCAGGAAGGTCGACAGGGCCACGGTGTAGTTCTTGCCCAGGTCGAGCGGCTCGCCGTTGATGATGACCGACTGGACGCGCTGGCCCTGCTCCGCCTGCGGGTCGTAGGCCACGGAGACGTTCTCCGACAGGCCCAGCGCCAGGCGCGGGCGGGAGTTGCCCGGCTGCCACTGGTTCTCCAGGGCATCGACCAGGTCCTGGCCGGTGATGGTGCCGTAGGCGATGGAGTTGCCAAACGGCTGGACCTCGAAGATGTCCTGGTAGGTCACCTTGCCGCCCTTGAGGTCGGCGCGCACGCCGCCGGCGTTCATCAGGCCCAGGTCGATGTCCTTGTCGACCTGCTTGGACATGCTCACGCGCTGGCCCTCAGCGATGAAGTTGTTCAGGGTGGACTCGACGCCGCGGTTGGAGCCCGGCTCCTTGCCCTCGTCGGAGCCGCGGAACATGGCCTGCGGGGTCTCACCGGCTTCCTCGGCGCCCTTCTCAGCGGCCTTGTCCTTGGCCTCCGCCACCAGGCCCGCGATCTCCGCGTGCGGCTCCAGGGCTGCCGCATCCGTGTAGTCGTACTGGGTCAGTTCCACGTCGGTGAGCTCGCCGGCGGTCTTGTCGTAGGTGAAGTCCACGTCGTTGAGCACCTTGCCGTACTCGTGGCCCTGGGCCCAGTGCAGCGGCAGCGCGCCCTCGCGCTCGACGGTGCCCTGGGAGCGCACGTGGGAATCGCCGCCGAAGAGGACGTCGACGTCGTTGTTGAAGCCCTCGGCGTACTGCTCCGCGTCCTCGTGCATCAGCGCCACGACGACGTCGGCCTCGCCCGACTCCTTCAGGCGGGTGGCCTCCTTGTTGGTGGCCTCGACCGGGTCGGTGAAGGTGATGCCCTCGATGGCGCTCGGGGCGACCTTCTCAGCGGTCAGCTGAGTCACGGTGCCCACGTAGCCGACCTTGACGCCGTCAATTTCAGAAACGTGGGACGCTTCCATCGCCGGCTGGCCGTCCTTGAGGACGTTGGCGCCCAGCACCGGGTAGTCGGACTTCGGGATGATGCGGCCCGTCAGGTCATCAAAGCCCTGATCGAATTCGTGGTTGCCCACGGCGCTGGCCTCGACCCCCATGGCGTTAAGAACCTGCAGGGTGTACTCGTCGTCGGTGATGGCGGAGACGAACGCGGAACCGCCGACGTTATCGCCCGAGGTGGTCAGATCGTAGTTCTGGTCCTGGTTGACCTGCTCGACCAGGCTCATCAGCTTAGCGGCACCCAGTTCCGGATCCGCTTCTTCCAGGTGGCCGTGGAAGTCGGTGAAGTTGGAGACCGAGAAGCTGACCTTGTCCTCGGCGAAGGCGGCCGGAGCGCCCTGCAGGGCGACGGCAGTGACGGTGGTAGCCGCCACGAGGCGGCCAATGCGACGGAAGTTACTCATGGGAGTTCTCCTACGAGACTTGGGAAAAGGGACTTAGAGACAAGTCCCTTTATAAACCCGTGACCAAGCCCCCGCAGCGCTCCCGGCGGTAGGTCGCGGCTTCCCCTGCGGTGTTAACCTGCCCGCGGCGCAGAGTTCACCTGCCGGTCACCGGACGGGGGCACTGCGCTCTCCCCTGCCGCTCGTTCCTCCGTCGCTGGCGCCGAGGATTCGCGGTCCCGCGGGGTTAAGCGGTGACGCGGTAGACGTCGAAGACGCCCTCGGTGTTGCGCAGCGTGGTCATCAGCTGGCCCAGCTGCTTGGTGTCGGAGACCGAGAAGGTGAACTTCAGCGTCGCGATGTGATCGTCGCCGCGGTTCGAGGTCATCGACAGCACGTTGAGGTTCTGATCGCTGAAGATCCGCGTGATTTCAAACAGCAGGCCCTGGCGGTCCAGGGCCTCCAGCTGCAGCGTGGCCGCGAAGGCGCCGGAGGCGGAATTGCCGCTGGCCCAGGAGACGTCCATCATGCGCTCCGGCTGGCTGCGCAGCTTCTCCGCGTTGGTGCAATCCACGCGGTGCACGGAGACCCCGCCGCCGCGGGTGACAAAGCCGAAGATCTCGTCGCCCGGGACCGGCTGGCAGCACTTGGCCATCTTCGCCATCACGTCCGGGCTGCCCTCGACCAGGATGCCGGTGCCCGAGGAGGAATCTTCGGTTTCCTTGGTGCGGGAATTCTCCAGCGCCGACAGCGGGGTGCGATCGGCCAGGGCCTCGACCGCGTCGTCGCGGTCGCCGAACAGGGAGGTCAGCTGGTTGGCCACGTGCTGGGCGGAGACATTGCCCGAGCCGATGGCCGTATACAGCGAGTCCACGTCCGGGTAGTGCAGCTGCTTGGCCACCTGCTTCATCGAGCTGGCCGTAAACAGTCGGTAGAGCGGCAGGCCGCCGCGCTGGACCTCCGTGGCTAGGGCGTCGCGGCCGGCTTCGAGGTGTTCTTCGCGGCGCTCCTTGGCGAACCACTGGCGCACCTTCGCCTTCGCGCGCGGCGAGACCAAGAACTCCTGCCAGTCGCGCGACGGGCCGGCGTTAGTGTCCTTGGAGGTAAAGATCTCCACCTTGTCGCCGGATTTCAGCGTCGATTCCAGCGCCACCAGCTTGCCGTTGACCTTCGCGCCGATACAGCGGTGGCCAACCTCCGTGTGGACCGCGTAGGCGAAGTCGACCGGCGTGGAGCCGGCCGGCAGGTTGATGACGTCACCTTTCGGGGTGAACGCGAAGATCTGCTTGGCCGACAGGTCGTAACGCAGGGAGTCCAGGAAGTCGTTCGGATCAGCGGCTTCCTTCTGCCAGTCGAGCAGCTGGCGCATCCACGCCATCTGGTCGACCTCTTCCTGGTGGCCAGAGTTTTTGCCCTTGGTCTCCTTGTAGCGCCAGTGCGCGGCCACGCCGAATTCGGCGTTGTAATGCATCTCGTGGGTGCGCACCTGCACCTCCAGGGAGGAGCCACCGTCGGCTAGCACCGTGGTGTGCAGCGACTGGTAGACGCCGAAGCGCGGCGAGGAGATATAGTCCTTGAACCGGCCGGGAAGCGCCGAGTAGAGGGCGTGGACCACGCCGATGGCGGCGTAACAACTGTTGATGTCCTCGACCAGGATGCGGATGCCCACCAGGTCGAAGATCTCGTCGAAGTCGCGGCTGCGCACGATCATCTTCTGATAGATCGACCAGTAGTGCTTCGGCCGGCCCATCACCTCAGCCTGGATGCCGTTCTCCTTGAGGGCGGCGCCGACCTCTTCCTTGATCTGCTTCAGGGCGCGGTCGCGCGAGGGGGCGCGGGCGGCGACCATGCGCACGATCTCGTCGTACTTCTTCGGGTACAGGATGGCAAAAGCCAGGTCCTCGAGCTCCCACTTGACGCTGGCCATGCCCAGGCGGTGCGCCAGCGGGGCAATCACGTCGAGGGTCTGGCGGGCCTTCTTCGCCTGCTTTTCCGGCGGCAGGAAGCGCATGGTTCGCATGTTGTGCAGGCGGTCAGCGACCTTGATGACCAGCACGCGCGGATCCTGGGCCATGGCCACGATCATCTTGCGGATGGTCTCAGCCTCGGCGGCAGCACCCAGCGCCACCTTGTCCAGCTTCGTCACGCCGTCGACGAGCCGCGCGACCTCGGGGCCGAAATCGCCAGTCAGGTCCTCGAGGGAATAATCGGTGTCCTCCACCGTGTCGTGCAGGAGGGCCGCGGCCACCGTGGTGGTGTCCATGCCGATCTCCGCGGCGATGGTGGCGACCGCCAGCGGGTGCGTGATGTACGGATCCCCCGACTTGCGCATCACGCCCTCGTGCAGGCGCTCGGCGGTTTCGTAGGCGTTGTTCAGCAGCTCCACGTCTGCCCGCGGATGGAATTCGCGGTGGATGGACAGCAAAGGCTCCAAGACCGGATTGACCTTGGTCCGCCCACCCGTCAGGGAACGAGCCAGGCGGGCGGACATGCTGCGCATGCTAGACCCAGCGGGGCGTTTCGCCGGTCTATCGTGAGTCATTACGCGCCCCTTTCCGAACTAAACTACTAATTAGTTCAGTCTAGCGCTTAATTCTCCTCAGGTGTGCGTAAGACCACCAAAGGCGTACCCGCTAGTCGCTCACGCCCGCCCAGGCCCTCGACCTCGATGACCACGACGTTGCCGACTACCTCGGCGCCGGCCTGTTCGAGCAGCTGGCGGGCACCAAACAGGGTGCCGCCGGTGGCCAGGACGTCGTCGACCAGGGCGATCTTCTTGCCCTTAAGCTCCGCGCCGTTGGCGGGGATCTCCAGGGCCGCGGTGCCGTATTCCAGCTCGTATTCGGTGTGCAGGACCGGCGGCGGCAGCTTGCCCGCCTTGCGGATGGCCAGGATCCCCACGCCCATCTTGTAGGCGACCGCAGACCCCAGCAAGAAACCGCGGGCGTCCAGCCCGCCGATCATCTCCGCGCCCAGGTCCTCGCAGGCCTTCGCCAGGCCATCAACCACGACGCTGAAGGCGTCCGCGTCGGCCAGCACCGGGGTCAGGTCCTCGAAGAGAACACCCGGCTCCGGGAAGTCCTGGACGTAACGGATCTTGTCTTGTAGGGCTTCATTAGCGTTGGAGTACTGAGAACTCACTTAATTATCCTTCGATTTCGATTCAGTGGCGCCTTCGGGGATCAGCGCCCACCTGTCCATATTCCAACCGATTCCCGCCAGCCCAGTGTACGGTACCACGTGTTTGACATCGTTGCGGACCACGAAGGTCTTCGGTTGCGCAGCCAGCGGGATGGTCCGCACCGTCTGCCACTGCTCGGCCTCGGCCTTGTTGAGCTCTTCCACATTCGAAATCCGCGGCTCCGCGGTCGAGAATTCGGTGAGCGGATCGATAGGCCCCAGGAAGGCGTCGATGGCGGGCAGGCCCGTTTCCGGATCCGGGTTGAGCATGTACTGCGAGGTGTTCTCCGCGCTCACGTCCTCGACCGTGATCCCGGCCGGCTGGCAGGTCTCCGAGATCTTTTCCACCATGGCCGCATAGCGGTCGTTGGGGCCCAGGTAGCCGATGCGGATGGTCTGCCCGCTCAGCGTCTGGGCGATGGCGTTGTCGGTGCCCACGTGCGGCTCGACGGCCCGCTTCAGGTACTTGCCGATGGGGTCGTTGTGCCGCAGGACGTGCTGGTAGACCGGCGGGACCTCCACGCCGGACTCGGCGGAGCTGAGCTTGGCGAGCGCGGCCTGGTCGATGCACTCGGAGAAGGCCCGCCGCGGCTCCTCCTGCGCGAACAAGCCGTACTCCGACAGGACCAGCGACTCGGTCAGATCGCCGACGACCGGCTCAATCTCATAAGGGTTATCGGCCGCGTCGCGGTCCAGCCAGGCAGGGTTCGCCGCGCGGGAGTCAACCACGCCAAGGGTCCCGGCGTCCTTCAGCGCGCCGGAATCCGCGTCCGCGGGCCAGACGGTCACCGGGGCGATCTCGGCCTCGTTGCCGAAGAAGTGCGGGTTGCGTTCCAGGACCACTTCCCCGCTCTCGCCCACGTGGTCGATGACATACGGGCCAAAGGAGACCTGCAGTTCCGGATCGAACTCGGCCAACTGGAAGTCGAAGCGCCAGATGCGCGCGACCTCCTCCAGCACCGTGGGATCCTGCGAGTACAAGGCGTTGGTCAGCTCCTGGGAATCCATGCCCAGCTTCTTGGCGATAGCGTGGGCCGGCATCACCGTGCCCGGTCCGAACAGCCCGCGCCAGCGCTGGCCGGTGCCCGGGGCGAAGACGACCTCGAAGACCTTGTTCTCCGGTGCGCACTTGAACTGCTGGATGTCCTGGGCCAGCGGCATGTGGGAGCCGAAGGTTTCCTGCATGGTGCCGGCCGTATACGCCAGCAGGTAGTCCACGCAGGTCACCGGCTGGCCGTCGGAGAATTTCGCGTCGTCGCTGAGCGTGTAGAGCACCGACTTGGACTCGTCCTCGGAGCCGGGGTTGAGCTCCTGGGCCTGGACCAGGTCCGTGTTCGGGATCATCTGCCCGCGCGGGCCCGGCACGAAGGCGGCCGGGTACAGGCGGCTGGACAGCTGCGCCACGCTGCCGGCGGAGCCGAAGGCGGTGCCGGCGTTGGTGGTCACCAGCTCCGAGGAGGTCTGGTAGCCGAAATGGTCGCTGGAGGCGGTGCCTTCCTCCTCGGCCGGCTCCTCCCCCTGCCCGCAGGCTGCCAGGCCCAGCGCCAGGCTGGCGGCCAGGCCCGCAGCTGCCAGACGCCACCGCGTTGGATTCTTGTTGACTCCACTTCCCATTTCGGGCTAACTCCTACCTGAGACTACCGATTGCAAAACCCCGGGGGTCAAAGGCCCCGGGGAGAGAAACTGACCGTGAACTACCTAGGCCGGGCTACTGTCCCGGGCGCCAGGTGGCGCCGGAGCCGGTAGTGCCCTCGCCGGGGCGCGGGCCGTGGTCGTCGCTGGATTCGGCGATGTCGTCGTTAGCCGACGCCGTCACCGGAGAGGCCACGGTGCGCTTCGCGCCGCTTTCCTCGGGGTCGAGCTCCTCGTCAGCCTCGCCCGAACGGTAGCGCTCCACCTCGCCGTTGTGGCGGCGGAATTCCTTCTTCCGGTTGACCATGCTGACCAGCAGCGGGGTGGCCAGGAACAGAGAGGAGAAGATGCCCTCGATAACGCCGATGAGCTGGATCAGTGCCAGGTCCTTGAGCGTGCCGATGCCCATCAGCCAGACCGCGACCACGAAGAGGGCGATAATCGGCAGGGCGGAAATCACCGAGGTGGAGATAGAACGCATCACGGTCTGGTTGATGGCCAGGTTGGCCTGTTCGCCGTAGGTGTGTTTGCGCTGCCCCAAAATGCCCTGGGTGTTCTCGTTGACCTTGTCGAAGACGATCACGGAGTCGTAGATGGAGAAGGTCAGCACGGTCAGCAGACCGATGATGACGGCCGGGGAAACCTCGAGCCCGAACAGGGCGTAGATGCCGGCGATGATGACGCCGTCGACAATCAGCGCGAGGATGGCCGCGAACGCCATGGTGCGCTGCAGGCGGATGGCAACGTAGACGGTCGCCGCGATGAGGAAGACCACCATCGCGATGATCATGCGCTCGGTAATCGAGGAGCCCCAGGACTCAGAAACGGTGGAGGTACCGATGGCGTCCGGGGTGGCCTCGCCCTCGGCGTTTTCCGGCTGGTACTCCTCGTAGATGGCCTGCCGGGCGTTGTCGACCTGCTCCTGGCTCAGGCGCTCGGAGGTGATCTCCAGCGTCTCGGAGGCGCCGGAGCCGACGATCTGGACCTGCTCGGGTTCTACGCCGGTGGCTTCCTCGAAGGTCTGGCCGACCTCCTCTTCCACCAGGTCCGCGGCCGGCATGGTCACGGTGGTGCCGCCCTCGAAGTCCAGCGAGAGGCTGAAGCCGCGGATGAGGATAGCGGCGATGGACACGACCAGCAGGCCGATGGTGATCGAGTACCACAGCTTCGTCCGGCCGATGAAGTCGATGCCGCCCTCGTCGGAGTAGAGGCGATCCAACCGGGAAATCTTGTTCTTAGCCATTAGTTGTTCTCCTCGCCCTGCTCGTTGCGCTTGCTGCGTACGGTGCGCTCGGTGTGCTCAGGCTTCGTGTCTTGAGCGTCCGCGGCCTGGTCGCCGCGCGGATGCGTCTTACCATAGTGGCCCTTCGCCCGGTTTTCTTCGGCCAGTGCGAAGATGCCGCCGAGGCCGTTCATGGACGGCTTGGCGAAGACCGGCTTGCGGGCGGCCAGCATCATCAGCGGCGCGGTGATGAGGAAGGAGACGACCAGGTCGAAGACGGTGGTCAGGCCCAGGGTGAAGGCGAAGCCCTTGACCTCGCCGATGGCCAGGAAGTAGACGACCACGGAGCCGATCAGCGTGACGGCGTTACCGGTCACGATGGTGGTGCGCGCCCGCTCCCAGGCCTTGGTGGTCGCAGATCGGAAGGTGCGGCCTTCCAGGATCTCGTCCTTGATGCGTTCGTAGTAGACCACGAAGGAGTCGGCCATGGCGCCGACACCGATGATCAGGCCGGCGATGCCGGACAGGTCCAGCGAGTAGCCGACCCAGCGGCCCAGCAGCACCAGGGAGCCGTAGGTCAGGGCCATGGCGCCGACCAGCGTCAGGAAGGAGACGAAGGCGAAGGCGCGGTAGTAGTAGATCGAGTAGGCCAGAACCAGAATCAGGCCGACCAGGCCGGCGATGAGGCCGGCCTGCAGGGCGGCGTGGCCCAGCGACGGCGGGACCGTCTCGGTGGTGCCGCCCGGCTCGCCGTTTTCGCCGACAAACGACAGCGGCAGCGCGCCGTAGCGCAGGTTGTTGGCCAACGACTGCGCCTCTTCCTGGCTGAAGTCACCGGTAATCGAGGTGGCCGAGCCGTACGGGGTCGCGCCCTGAATCTGCGGCGCGGAGATGACCCCGGAGTCCAGGGTGATGGCGATCTGCTTCTGAAGGTACTCCTCGGTCAGCTTGGCCCAGGTGGCCGAGCCGTTCGGGCCGTCGCCGGTCTGGAAGGAGAAGCTGATCTGCATCTGGCCGGTGTCCGGGTTGAGGCCGCCGTCGATCGGGGAATCCGTGTCGATTTCCGAGCCGGTCAGGCGGGTGCCGTTCGGATCCTCGACGCCGTCCAGCAGCGGGGCCGGGTCCAGGATGTACGGCATGCCCTGCGAGTAGTCACAGGTCACCAGCGGCTTGGCGGGATCGTCCGCGCCCGCCAGGGGATCCGTGTCCTGGGTGCAGGTCATCAGAGCCGAGGCCGCGGACAGCGTGGTCGGGTCCTCCGACTGGCGGTCCTTGAGCAGCATGTCGGTCATCTCTTCGCGGCGCTCCGCCTGCTCCAGGGAGTTCTCCGGCTCCGGCAGCGGCTCGGCGCTGACCTTCTTCTCATCCACCTTGGTGTTGTTCGAGCCCTGGCCCTCGGCCTGCTCGTTAGCCTGGTTGATGGCGTCGGTCACGCGCTTCAGGGACTGGTTCGCCTCATCCTTGCTCAAGACGCCGTACTTGACCCAGCGGTTGGCCATGTCTTCCATCTCCGGCAGCAGCTTGGTCATGTCCGGGGTGGGCTGTTCGGCCACCGGGCGGAAGAGCAGCTGCGAGGTCTGGCCCACCGACTGCGCTTCCTGGGTGTCCTCGCCCGGGACGGTAATGACCAGGGTGTTGCCGTTGATGACTACCTCGGATCCGGACACGCCCATGCCGTTGACGCGCTGTTCCAGGATCTCGCGAGCCTGTTGCAGCTGGTCCTGGGTCGGTTCTTCGCCCTGCGGGACCAGCGTGACGCGGGTACCACCCTGCAGGTCGATGCCGAGTTTGGTGCTGGCGGTGCGATCGCCAGTAAAGAATACGAGCGCCCACACCGCCAGCAGGATGACGACGAAGAGCATGATGGCGCGCTTCGGCCATTTCCTACTGGCGTTGTTGATGGCGCCTTTGTGAGGAGCGGACACGAATACAATCTCCTGTGCATTGCAAGTTACAGGGCTAAGTAAAAATCGCTACCTTTAACGGTGAAAGGAGCGAACACGATCCATCATGGTACGTCATATCGCTGGCAAAACCTCAACAGGGAGCCAGAAAAGCGCATAGTGTGACCATGACAACGATCACAGTGCGGGGAAAATAGAAAAAATCCGCCTGCCGGTGGCGTGCGCTCGGCACGCCCAAGGCGGGCGGTGAGTGGAATCCAGGACGGGCGGGTCCGCTTGACCTAGTTCCGCTCGTCCGGGTTGCGCGGGTTGTCGTCGGGGTGGAAGTCGGTCTGCTGCGGATCGGCCGGGGCATCACCCACCACGTTCGGGGCGGTGTTGGCCGCGCGCAGGATGCCCATCTTGTCGACGGTGATGATCATGCCGCGGGCGACCTCCAGGTCGATATCCCCTTCGCGCACCGCGGTCACGGTGCCGTGGATGCCGCCGGCGGTCACGACGCGCTTACCCGGGGTCAGCGAGGCCTGGAAGGCGGCAACTTCCTTCTGGCGCTGGCGCTGCTTGCGCATTGCGAAGAAGGTAGGCAGGACTAGAAGGACAACGAGGACGATAAATAGTACTAGTTCCATACCGTCCAGTGTGCCAGAAATTTCAGTTTAACTGTTAATCAAACGCCGTTTGGCAGTAAGAATCTATTAAAACAGGCCAATCGCCCCGTCGGGCGGGGTCAGCCCCAGGTGCTGCCAGGCCGCCGCCGTGGCCACGCGCCCGCGCCCGGTGCGCGCGATCATGCCGGCGCGCACGAGGTAGGGCTCGCAGACCTCCTCGACGGTGGAGGGCTCCTCCCCCACGGCGATGGCCAAGGTGTTCACGCCGACGGGCCCGCCGTTGTGGCCTTCGATGAGCGCGTGCAGGACCGCCCGGTCCAGGCGGTCCAGGCCCATCTCATCCACGTCGAAGACGGCCAAGGCCCCCTGCGCGGCCGCCAGATCGATCTCGCCGTCGCCGTTGACCTCGGCGTAGTCGCGCACGCGGCGCAGCAGGCGGTTGGCGATACGCGGGGTACCCCGCGAGCGCGAGCCGATTTCCACGGCGGCCTCCCGCGTGATGTCCACGTCGAGGATCTGCGCGGCGCGCTTGATAACCCGGGTCAGATCCGCGGTGTCGTAGAACTCCATCTGCGCGGTAAACCCGAAGCGGTCCCGCAGCGGGCCGGTCAGCATGCCGGCGCGGGTGGTCGCACCCACCAGGGTAAACGGCGGGATCTCCAGTGGGATGGAGGTCGCACCCGGGCCCTTGCCCACGATGACGTCGATCCGGAAGTCCTCCATGGCCATGTACAGCATTTCCTCGGCCGGGCGCGCGATGCGGTGAATCTCGTCGATAAAGAGCACGTCGCCCTCCATGAGGTTGGAGAGCATGGCGGCCAGATCGCCGGCGCGCTCCAGCGCCGGGCCCGAGGTCATCCGCAGGCTGGTGCCCAGCTCCTGGGCGACGATCATGGCCATGGTGGTCTTGCCCAGCCCGGGCGGGCCGGACAGCAGCACGTGGTCCGGGGTCACGCCGCGCTTCTTCGCGCCCTGCAGCACCAGCGAGAGCTGCTCGCGGACCTTCGGTTGCCCGATGAACTCGTCCAGGCTCTTCGGGCGCAGGGAGCGCTCGATGTCGCGCTCGCCCTGCTGCGCGTGCCCGTCGACGTCGTCGTTGCGGCGCTCCGCCGCCTGCGCGCTGCCCTGCCGGGCGGCTTCTAGCCCGTCTGGCAGCTGAAACTCGGTGCGCTCAATATCTGACATGTCCTAACACCCTACCCGTCGTGAACCCCTGGCGTGCGCCTACTTATTTCTTGCCCAGCCGGGCCAGCGCGCTACGCAGGACCACCGGCGTGGCGGCATCGGGCTGCTCGGCGACGATCGCCTCGACGGCCCCGGCCGCGGCCTTTTCGGTAAAGCCCAGGCCCACCAGCGCCTCGGTGACCTGCTGGACGACCGGCTCGCTGGCCGCGGGGACCCCGCCGGCGGCTGCGCCCTCGCCCGCGGCCGCGCCGGCCCCGGCGAAGCCTGCCACCTTGTCCTTGAGCTCGAGCGCTAGCCGCTCCGCCATGCGCTTGCCCACGCCCGGGATGGTCTGCAGGCGCTTGGCGTCCGACTGGCTAATCGCCTGCGCCAGCTCGTTGGCCTCCAGCACCGACAGTGCGGCCAGCGCCAGCTTCGGGCCGAGCCCCGAGACGGACTGCAGCAGGTGGAACATCTCCCGGTCCTCGGCGGTGCCGAAGCCGTAGAGGGTCATGGAGTCTTCCTTGACCACCATGGAGGTCAGCACGAAGGCCTCTTCCCCGCGGGTCAGCCGGCCGAGGGTGGGCGGGGCCGCGTGCACGAGGTAGCCCACGCCCTGGCATTCGATGACGGCGTGGTCCAGCGCGATGGAGATAACCTCTCCGCGCAGCGATGCGATCATGGCGGGGTTGTCCTTTCTTCCCGGGGGTAGAGTTCTAGGTTTTTTAGGTTTCGGGCGACGTGGTGCTAGGCCTGCCGCCTAGCCGGACTGGGTGGAGCGGGCGCGCGCCAGGGCTTGCTGTTGGGCTTGCCGCTGGGCCTGGGTCCTCTCCCGCACCTGCTCGGCGCGGGCCAGGGCCGGAGCGCGCCAGCAGTGGCTGACGGCGAGTGCTAGCGCGTCGGCGGCATCGGCCGGCTTGGGTGGCTCGCTCAGCCCCAGGATACGGGTGATCATGGCGGTCATCTGCTTCTTGTCGGCGCGGCCGTTGCCGGAAACGGCCTTCTTGACCTCCGAGGGGGTGTACATGTGCACGTCCAGGCCGCGTTCGGCCGCGGCGAGCACCAAGACCCCGACGGCGTGAGCGGTCTGCATGACCGTGGAGACGTTGCCGCGTTCGAAGACGCGCTCGATGGCCACCACGTCCGGCTGGTACTCGTCCATCCACTCGGCCACGGCCTTGGACAGGCGCAGCAGGCGCTCGGTGAGATCCTTGTCCGCGGGCGTGCGCACCACGCCGACGGAGATGGGGATGACGGCACGGCCCCGGCCCGCCTGTACGACCGACAGGCCGCAGCGCGTAAGGCCCGGGTCGATGCCCATGACGCGCAAGCCCTCCAGGTTCACCGGTCACCTCCGTCACACATATGTTCTAGTACCTTATCACGCATCCTACACGCGCCGTGGCAGGCAGGCCAGCCTGGGTGCCGCGGTTGTTAAGAGCCGGGCAGACACGACCAAGGGCAGCCGCGGCAAGAAATACTCGCCCCGACTGCCCCATTATCAGGTTCTTAAGACCTGGGCCGGCTGATTAGTCCTCGAGCTCGGCCAGGACCTCGTAGCTAAGATCCATGTTGGTGTAGACGTTCTGCACGTCGTCGGAGTCTTCCAGAGCGTCGACGAGGCGGAAGATCTTCTTGGCATCGTCAGCGCCGAGCGGAACCTCGACGGACGGGCGGAAGTCGGTGTCGGAGTCCTCGACGGAGATCTCCGCCTCTTCCAGGGCGGTGCGCACCGCGCGCACGTCGGCGGGCTGGCAGGTGATCTCGAACTGCTCGCCGCGGTCGTTGACTTCTTCGGCGCCGGCCTCGAGCACGGCCAGCAGCAGGTCGTCCTCGGCCAGCTCGCCCTTCTGGACGACGACGACGCCGACGCGGGAGAACATATAAGACACGGAGCCGGACTCGCCCAGGTTGCCGCCGTTCTTGGTCATGGCGGTGCGCACCTCGGTAGCCGCGCGGTTGCGGTTATCGGTCAGGCACTCGATGAGCATGGCCACGCCGTTGGGGCCGTAGCCTTCGTACATGATGTTTTCCCAGTCGGCGCCGCCGGCTTCCTCGCCGGAGCCGCGCTTGCGGGCGCGCTCGATGTTGTCGTTGGGAACGGAGGCCTTCTTGGCCTTCTTGATCATGTCGTCCAGCGTCGGGTTGGCCGCGGGATCGCCGCCGCCGGTCCGCGCCGCCACCTCGATGTTCTTAATCAGCTTGGCAAATTCCTTGCCGCGCTTGGCGTCGTTGGCAGCTTTTTTATGCTTGGTCGTCGCCCATTTAGAGTGGCCGGACATAAGGTGTGCCCCTTCCTAGTTGGTTTTAACTAACGCGATTATACGTGCCGCGGTCGCCGCGTCTCACTAAGACCCCGCACACGCGGCCCAAGTCGGTCATTCCTTCAGCCAACGGATGAGCCCCTCCTGGCTCACTTGGGCCACCAGCGCCCCGTCTTGGCGGTAGACCCGCCCCTGGGCGAAACCGCGCCCGCCGCCGGCGAACGGCGAGTCCTGCTCGTAGAGCAACCACTCGTCGACGCGGATCTCGTCGAAGAACCAGAGGCTGTGGTCGAGGCTGGCCATCTGCACGCGGGCCTCGGGGTGGGAAATCAGCGTCGAGTTCAGCAGGGTCATATCCGACAGGTAGGACAGCGCGACCTGATTCAGGGCCGGGTCGTCGCCCAGCCCGGCGTTGTAGCGGAACCAGATGTGCCGCGCGCCGGCGCCGTATTTGTCCTGGGCGTGGCGGGAATTGTCGTGCTCGTCAGGGACCATGAGCACGTCCCAGTCGCTCCACTCGCCCAACACGATGCGCGAGGACGACGGCCAATCCTCCGCGCTCGCGCGGCACTCCTCCGGGCCCGGCACGTCCGGCAGCTGCGCGGCGTGCTCCGGGCCCTGGTCGCCGGGGCGGCGGAAGCTGACCAGCATCTCCACGATCTCCTTATCCCCCTGCCAGCCGGTGACCCGGCGGTGGCTGAAGGTGCGCCCGTCCCGGATGGTGTGCACGGTGAAATCGATGGGCTCGGCAGACAGTCCGCCGCCGACGAAATACGCGTGCAGCGAGTTCGCCGTCTTGCCTTCCACGGTCTGCTGCGCCGCCTGCAGCGCCTGGCCGACGACCTGCCCGCCGAAGGTGCGCTTCATCTCCGAGGGCACCCCGGGCCCGCGGTAGCGCCTATCCCCCAGGTCGGACATCTCAATTACCTGCCGAAACGACACCCTAAACTCCCTTCTTCTGGCAGGCGGGCGCCGCGCCAGTGCGCGCGAGCTAGCGCCCGGGCCAGTCCGGGAACTATGACGCCCACCACATATACGGCTGCCCACCTTACCCCGTGGGGCGAGCCTCCGTAAGATGGTCGGGCGATGACTCCCCAGAAACTACACCTGTCCGCCGCCGTGCTCGAGATGTTTACCTGGACCCTGTTGTTGGTGGGCATGGCCCTGAAATACTCCGGTATGACCGAGGCCGTCGTCCCGGTCGCCGGCAGCATCCATGGCTTCGGTTTCTTGAGCTTCCTGGTCATGACCTGCCTGATCTGGATCAACAACCGGTGGCCCCTGGGCGTCGGCGTCCTGGGCCTGGCCGTTTCCGCCATCCCCTTCGCCGCCCTGCCCTTCGCCCTCTGGACGGCCCGCCGCGGCCTGGTGGCCGGCGGATGGCGCTACCGTGACACGGACAGCGCGGCTACCCCCGCCGGGCCCGCCGACGCGCTGTTGGCGCAAGCGGTGCGCCACCCCGTGCGCTCTATCCTGTTGGCGGTAGTGGTTATTGCTATCGTATTTGGGGTCCTCGTGACGCTGGGCCCGCCCGTCGATGTCGAAGGAATCATCAGCGGTTCTTAAGGCCCTTCCTTCCAGCTGCGCGAGCGCTTTGGCTCGCCGTAGCCCGGCGCTCGTTGGCGCCAGTTTCTGTCCGTGTTGTGATGATGAAAAGACTTTTGAATAATGACTAAGCTCCTGCGGGCACGCGGTGGACTCCGCCGCGTCCCGGTCGTGTGGGTCGGCTGGGCCATCGCGCGCCTGTGCCTGGCTGTGCTCATCAAGCTCAACCACGAGCCGCGGGGCGATCTTTTCTACTACCACGCGGCCATTTTCGGCTCGAACCCGCAGGATATGACCGAATACCCGCACGCCGGGACCTGGCCGACCTACCTGGCCGCCTGGCTGGGCGGCAGCGAGATCATGGCCTTCATGTTCGTCTTCGCCCTTTTCTGCCTGGCCTGCGACGCCGCCTTCCTCGCCGCCCTGCTCCACCGCCACGACACACGCCCGACCGCCTTTGCCGCCGCCTGGTTCTGGGTGCTGTTCGGGCTGGCCGCCGGCCACGTCTTCCTCATGCGCCTGGACATCTTCCCCGGGCTGGCCGTCGGCTTTGCCGCGCTGGTCATTCACCGTTGGCCCGTGCTCTCCTCCAGCCTTATCGCCCTGGCCTGCGCGATGAAGCTGTGGCCGGGCGTACTCGCCGCCGGGTTGGTCGGGCGCTTTTCCAGCGCCCGCGCCTGGCTGCGGGTGCTGAGCTTCGGGGTGTCCCTGGTGGCCTTCGCCGGCATCACACTGCTCGCGGGCGGGTGGGAGCGCCTGACCAGTCCCCTGGACTACCAAAACGTCCGCGGCCTGCAGATCGAGTCGGTCGCGGCCACGCCCTTTATGTGGGACGCCTACCGGCACCCGGCGGCCTACGAGATTGGCATGGCGCCGTCGAAGTCCTTCGAGATCACCGGCGCGGGCACCGACGGCGCGGTGCAGGCCACGGCCTGGGCGATGGGCATCGTTATCGCCTTCGCGCTGCTCTGGGCGCTCTACCGCTTCATCTGGGGCGGCTGGAGCCCGCAGACCACCATCTCCTGGGCCGCCGTCGTCGTGCTGGGCCTTATCGTGACCAACAAGGTCTTCTCCCCGCAGTACATCATCTGGTTCGGCCCGCTCGTCGCGGTCGCCCTACGCACGACGGCGCCGGGAAGCGCGCGCCGCAAGGCGGTGGCGGCCCTGGGCGTGATGACCGTGGTCTGCGCCGGCCTGGGGACCTATATCTACCCCTTCGGCTACGACTACCTCTGGAATTTCGTCGGCGAGCAGCTGGCCCCCGTGGCCGCGTTGGTCGCACGCAACGCGCTGGTCGTGGTCATGTTCGTGCTCGCGCTGGTGTGGTGGGTACTGGAGCTGCGCGCCCAGGGGCTAGAACGCCGTGAGATCAAAGAACTCGGGCAGCCGGGCGGTGCCGCCCAGCCGGAAGGTGCGCACGAGGGGGCGCAGGCGTAGCGCGCGGGTGTCCGCCACGGCCTCGTTGTAGAAGCGGTGGGCCAGCTGGACGCGCACCTCGGCGTCGACCAGCTGCGCCGGCGCCGGATCGCACAGGCGGCGGATCTCCTCGCCCAACCGGTGCTCGAGGTCGCTGCGCTGGGTGAACTGGCCCGGCACCAGGGCGGTCGCCTCGGCCTGCGCGCTGGCCTCCGCCAGCCGCGGCTCCAACGCGGCCGCCACCGCCGCGCGCCTATCCAGCGCCGCCTGCAGCTGCGCCAGGGCGGCGTCCGTGCGGATGTGCAGCGTGTTGAGCCGCTGGGCCGTGAAATAAGCCCAGAGCATCACCACGGTCACCACCACGGCGGCGACCACGATCAGCGCGGTACCCATTTATTTCACCTGCACTTTCGATCCGTCTTGGACGGTTTCATAGACCGCCATCACCTGGGCGGCCACGTGATCCCAGTCGTAGGTCTGCGCCCGGCGGGTGCCGGCGGCCGTCAGCTTGGCGCGCAGCTCTGGGTTGTCCAGCACGTGGTTGAGCTGCCGGGCCAGCGCGGCGGCATCCCCGTTGCTAAAGAGCAGGCCGGCGGGATCGTCCGATTCCACGTCGCAGACCGCCGCGAAGGCCTCGAGGTCGCTGGCGACGACCGCGCAGCCGGCCGCCATGGCCTCCACCAGCACGATGCCGAAGGACTCGCCGCCGGTATTCGGCGCGACGTAGATATCCGCCCGGCCGAGGATCTCGGCCTTTTCGGCGTCGCTGACGCGGCCGACGAAGTCCACCCCGTCGACCTCGCGGGCCCGTCCCCCGCCCATCACGGTCACCCGCACCTCGTGGTGGACCAGAGGTAAGGCTTCTAAGAGGATGTCCAGGCCCTTGCGCGGCTCGTCCAGCCGGCCCAGGAAAACGATCTCGGGGCGCGGGTCTGTCCGCTCCGCGTCCTCCTGCGCCTGGCGGGAGCGCGCGTAGACCGACGTGTCCACCCCGTTGGGGATGAGCACGGGGTCGCCGCCGAGCTGCTCGACCTGCCAGCGCCGCGCCATCTCGGAGACCGCGATCCCGCCGCGGACCTTCTCCAGGATCGGCGCTAGGACGGGCTTGGCCAGGGTCAGGATGGTCGAGTTGGCGGCCGAGGCGTGGTAGGTCGCCACGATGGGCCCGGTGGCGAGGTAGAGCGCCACCATGGAATAGCTCGGTGAATTCGGCTCGTGGATGTGCAGGACGTCGAAATCACCTTCGGTGATGAACTCCCGCAGCCGCCGAAAGACCTGCGGTCCCACGGCCAGGCGGGCCACGGAGCCGTTATAGGCGATGGGGATAGAACGCCCGCCCTTGACCACGAAATACGGCAGCTCGGTCTCCTCGTCCGCCGGCCCGATAACGCGCACGTAGTGCCCTTGTTCCAGGTAGACCGTCGCTAGGTCAAGGATGTGCGCTTGAACTCCGCCCGGCTCGTCGAAGGAATAGGGGCACACGATACCAATCCGCATGGGCGCTAGCTCCCCTTCTTCTCGGCCTTGTGGGCGCGTTCGGCCCGCCGCCGCTCGACATCAACGTTCCACTGCGGTTGCAGCATGTGCCAGTCGGCCGGGTGTGCCGCGATATTTTCAGCGAAACCGTCCGCCATCCGCTGGGTCGTTTCCGCCACGTCGGTCACTTCCAGTGCCGGCGCGCAGGACAGGCCCCAGCCATCCTCGGTGAACCAGGGGTGCACCACGTGCAGGCGCGCGCCGGTCTGCGCGGCCAGCAGGGCCGGGCCGGCGGCCATATTCGCCGTCTCCCCGAAGAAATCGACCGGCACGCCGGTGCGCGACAGGTCCCGCTCGGCCAGCAGGCAGACGATGCCCCCTGCGGCCAGCACCTCCTTCAGCCGGCCAAAGGGCGGCTGGGCTCCCCCGGTCAGCGGCAGGACCTCGAAGCCTAGGGACTCGCGGTAGTCCACGAAGGCATCGAAAAGCACCTCGGGGCGCAGGCGCTCGGCCACGGTGGTGAACTGGCCGTGCATGCCCACCAGGCAGACCCCGGCCATGTCCCAGTTCCCCGAGTGCGGCAACGCCAGGATGACGCCGCGCCCGCGAGCCAGGCTCTCCTCCAGGTGTTCGCGGCCGACCAGGTCGCGCTGCAGGGCCGCGTGCAGGCCCGGGTCGTCATGGATGGACGGCAGGCGGAAGGCCTCTTTCCAGTAGCGCATATACGAGCGCATCGACGCGCGCACCAGTTCGCGCGTGACGTTTTCAGGCCCCACGACGCGGGCCAGGTTGCGGCGCAGCTGGTCCATGCCCCGCCCGTGGTCGCAGGCCAGGTCCGCGATCCGGTCGAAGAGCCAGGAGGCCCAGGACTCCGGCAGCCAGCGGACTACCCGCCAGCCGGCCAGATACCCGAGCGCCGAGAAATCGATATCGCGTGCGAGAAACCGCGCCATTGCTGCCCCTTAAAGTTAAGCTCGGTCGGCTACCTTGTCCTGCTTCATGGCCATGATGAGCCGCTGGTAGATGGTAAACACCGAGCCGACGGCTAGGATCCACAGGGCGATAGCCAACGCGTTGGGCACGCCGAAGCCCTCCAGCCCCACGCCGACTAGGCCGATGATGAGCCGCTCGGGCCGCTCAATCAGCCCGCCGACCATGCGCAGCCCGGAGGCCTCGCCGCGGGCCTTGACGTAGGAGATGACCTGCGAGGAGACCAGGACGATGAGCCCGGCCGCCACGGTGGACGGGTGGGCGTCGACGGTATAGACCAGGTACCAGATAATGGCCGCGAAAAGCGCGCCGTCGGTCACACGGTCGCAGGAGGCGTCCAGCGTCGCGCCAAACGGCGTGCCCCCGCCGCGGATGCGGGCCATGGTCCCGTCGATCATGTCGAAGGCGGCGAAAAGCCCGGACAGCACCGCCGCCCAGACCAGGTGCCCGGAGGGGATCAACAGCACCGAGATGGCGATGGTCACGATGGCGCCGACCGCGGTCACTGCATTCGGGGTCAGCCCGACCTTCAGAGCCGCCTTGGCTACCGGTTCCACCACTACCGCGGCTGGTTTCCTGCCGTGCACACTAAGCACGCGAATCCTCCTCGTCTATGTCCTGCCACGCTGCGGCCAAAAGACGACGCGTCTCCTGCAACAGCTGTGGCAGTACTTTAACCCCATCCAGGATAGTCATAAAATTGCTATCTCCCGGCCACCGCGGCACGACGTGCATGTGCAGGTGGTCTCCCACCGAGCCGCCGGAAGCCTTACCTAGGTTAAGCCCCACGTTGACCGCCTCCGGACGCGACACCCGCTTGAGGACGCGAATTGCTTTTTTCACAAAGGCCATCATCTCCGCGGTCTCGGACTCGGTGAGGTTTTCCAGCTGGGACTCCTTGCGGTAAGGCACCACCATGAGGTGTCCCGCGTTGTAAGGGAAGAGGTTCAGCAGCGCGTAGACCTGCCTACCGCGGGCGATGATGAGCCCGTCCTCGTCGCTGCCCTGCGGGGCTTCGACGAACGGGTCCTTCGACCGCTTCTGGATATAGGCCATGCGGTACGGGGCCCAGAGCCGCTCAAGGCGGTCTGGCTCACCCGCCCCGGCGTCGACGTAGGCGCCGGGTTCGGGCTGTGCGGATTCCGCGTTTTGGCCACTAGCCACGGAGGTTGTCCTCGCTCGGCTGGTCGTTGACCCGCTGGGTCACCCACTTGTCGATGAGCTCGACGGCCTCGTCGACCGGCACGCCGTTGACCTGGGAGCCGTCGAGGAAGCGGAAGGAGACCGCCCCGGCCTCGACGTCGCGGCCGCCGGCCAGCAGCATGAACGGAACCTTGCCCGTGGTGTGGTTGCGGATCTTCTTCTGCATGCGGTCGTCGGAGGTATCCACGTCGGCGCGGATGCCGCGGGAGCGCAGCTTCGCGGTGACGTCCTCCAGGTAGGAGACGAATTCGTCCGCCACCGGGATGCCGATGACCTGCTGCGGGGCCAGCCAGGCCGGGAAGGCGCCGGCGTAGTGCTCCAGCAGGACGCCGAAGAAGCGTTCGATGGAGCCGAACAGCGCGCGGTGGATCATGATCGGGCGCTGCTTGGAGCCGTCCGGGGCGGTGTATTCCAGCTCGAAGCGCTCCGGCAGGTTGAAGTCCAGCTGCACGGTGGACATCTGCCAGGTGCGGCCGATGGCGTCGCGCGCCTGGACCGAAATCTTCGGGCCGTAGAAGGCCGCGCCCGCCGGGTCCGGGACCAGCTCGAGGCCGGACTTGGTGGCCACGCGCTCCAGGATGCTGGTGGAGCGCTCCCAGATCTCGTCCGAGCCGACAAACTTGTTCGGGTCCTTGGTGGACAGCTCCAGGTAGAAGTCGTCCAGGCCGTAGTCCTGCAGCAGGGAGATGATGAACTCCAGCACCTTGGTCAGCTCGTTCTCGAGCTGGTCCTCGGTGCAGTAGATGTGGGCATCGTCCTGCGTGAAGCCGCGCGCCCGGGTCAAGCCGTGGACCACGCCGGACTTCTCGTAGCGGTAGACCGTGCCGAACTCGAACAGGCGCAGCGGCAGCTCGCGGTAGGAGCGCCCGCGAGAGGCGAAGATCAGGTTGTGGAACGGGCAGTTCATCGGCTTGGCGTAGTAATCCTGCGGCTGCTTGGTGCAGTTGCCCTCCGCGTCGTACTCGCCGTCCAGCTGCATGGGCGGGAACATACCGTCCGCGTAGAAGTCCAGGTGGCCGGACTTCTTGAACAAGTCGCCCTTGGTGATGTGCGGGGTGTTGACGAAGGAGTAGCCGTCCGCCAGGTGGCGGCGGCGGGAGTGGTTTTCCATCTCCATGCGCACGATGCCGCCGTTCGGGTGGAAGACCGGGAAGCCGGAGCCGATCTCATCCGGGAAGCTGAACAGGTCCAGCTCCGCGCCCAAGCGGCGGTGGTCGCGCTTTTCGGCCTCGGCCATCAGCGTCTGGTAGGCCTCCAGGGCCTCCTTGGACTCGAAGGCGGTGCCGTAGATGCGCTGCAGGCCGGCCTTGGACTGGTCGCCGCGCCAGTAGGCGGCCGAGGAGCGGGTCAGCGCGAACGCCGGGATGTACTTGGTGGTCGGCAGGTGCGGGCCGCGGCACAGGTCGAACCACTCGACCTCGTTGGTGCGCGGGTTGACGTTGTCGTAGAAGGTCAGGTCGCCGGCGCCGACCTCGGCGGCCTCGTCCGAATCCGGGTCGACGTTGCCCTTGTCCTGGATGAGCTCCAGCTTGAAGGGCTCGTCGGCGAGCGCCTCGGCGGCCTGCTCCGGGCTCTCGTAGACCCCGCGGGCAAAGCGCTGGCCGGTCTTGATGATCTTCTTCATGCGCTTCTCGATGGCCTTGAGGTCCTCCGGGGTGAAGGGCTCTTCGGTCTGGAAGTCGTAGTAGAAGCCGTTCTCAATGGCCGGACCGATGCCCAGCTTGGTGCCCGGGAACTCCGCTTGGACGGCCTGGGCCAGCACGTGGGCGCAGGAGTGGCGGACCACCGCGCGGCCCTCCTCCTCGCTGGCGGCGACGGGGGTAAAGGTCTGGTCGGTCTCCGGGACGTGCGACAGGTCCTTGAGGTTGCCCTCGGCGTCGCGCACAACCACGACGGCCTCCGGGCCCTTGTTCGGCAAGTCCAGCTCGCGCATCGCTGCCCCGACGGCAGTGCCCGCCGGGCAGACGAAGGACTCGTAGTTCACGGGGACTGCAGGAATAGCTTCCGCCATTTGGTGCGCTCCTTTGCGCTCATGCGGGCAGCAGCATACCTGGCCGCGGCCCGCGGTTTATTATTCCGGGGCTTATCTTACCGCGTCCAGCAGTGCGGATCCCCAAAAGGCCGAGCCCGTGCCGCCGCTGCTGGTCCCGGGTGGGACGAAATAGACCGCGGAGCCGATGTGGCTAATCCAGGTGTTGAGGTGATCGGCCTCGTCCAGGCGGGCCTGGATGGGTTCGAACTGGCGCGTCGGGTCCTTCTGGAAGCAGATGAAGACCAGGCCCGCGTTGGACAGCTGGATGAGGTCTTCTTCCTGGGATTCGGCGTAGTCCGGCATCAGGTCGTAGCTGTACGGGCGCCGCTTGAGCTTTTGCTCGGGGTGGTCGGCCGGCGGCCGGGCCCGGGCCATGTGGGAGTTCGGATCGATGACCGGCAGGCCGTATTTGTCGGTGGCCGAGTAATCCGCCTCGTCCAGCTCCTCCTCGCCCGTCAGCGGCGCGCCGTTGGAAAGCTTGCGCCCCACGGAGTTCTCCCGCGTGGCCCGGTCTAGCTTTTCCCACGTGTCCAAGTTCATACGGATGCGGCGCACCACCATGCAGGTCCCGCCCTGGGCCCAGTCGGGGCCCTCATCAATCCAGACCTGTTCGTCGTATTCTTCCTCGCCGCGCGGGTTAACCGTGCCGTCGAGCTGGCCGAACAGGTTGCGGTGGGTCGCGCCCTGCGGCAGGGAGCCGAAGGAGTTGGCGAAGCCCTGCTGCAGCCACGTGACCTTGGCGTAATCGGTACCGGCGCGGATCATGTGCCGCATGGCGTGGGAGGCCATCACCGCGTCGTCGCAGCAGATCTGCAGCACGACGTCGGTCTGGCCCCATTTGTCGCTGAGCTGGTCCCGCGAGAAGGGCTTGATGTCCCGCAGCCACTCCGGCTTCAGGTCCGCGGCGTCGAGCTTGTCGAAAACCGGCTCGCCCCAGCCGCAGGTGATGGTGAGGTTGGCGGGCACGTCCACCATCTCCGGCTCCAGGGAGCCCAGCGGGGTCTCGCCCGTGCACAGCGCCCGGGCGTCCTCCGTCCACAGGCTCATCAGGTTGCGAAAGCCCCGCTTGCCGATGCCCGGCTTCAGGTCAAAGCCCACCAAGTTCAGGTGGGCCTGCATGTCCGTGTCCACGCCCGCCTGGTGCTCGCCGTCAAAGGCAACGATCGCCTCCGCCAGCGGCTCGGACTGGCTGGCCTGCTCAATCGCGTCCTTTTCCTCCGCCTGGCTGCACGCGCTCAAGGCGAACGATGCCGCCCCCACCGCGCCCGCGCCCTGCAGGAAGTGCCGGCGATTAAGTCCCGTCATGGCTTTCGCTTACCTTCCCCTAGTGGCCGCTGTGGCCTTCGTGATCGGCGTGGTCGCCGTGATCACCGTGATCGGCGTGGTCGCCGTGCTTGTTGTGCTCGGCGTGATCGCTGTGATCGCCGTGGTCGGTGTCCTCGGCGTGGTCACCCGGGTCGCCGTGGTTGCTGTGATCGGTGGAGCCCAGGTCGCCGTAGTCCTCGTCGCCGGCGCCGATGCTGCGCACCGGCACCTCGCCCAGGTCGATGGTCTTGCCGTCGGTCAGGTGCAGCGTAATCGTCACAGACTCGCCGGCCATGACCGGCTCCTTCACACCCATCAGCATCAGGTGGTCGCCGCCCGGCTCCAGGGTGGCCTCGCCGCCGGCCGGAATGGTCAGCGGTTCGGTCATCTCGGACATCTGGCCATCGACAGTCTCGTGCAGCTGGGTCATCTCCGCTTCGATGCTGGTGCTAAACGACTCCACCTCCAGGTCGGAGTCGGTGTGGTTGACCAGGGTGCCGAAGATGGCGGTCATGTCCGAATCCTCGGCCATCGCGCGCACGACGCCGCCTTCAAAGGTGACGTCCGTTTCGGCGGCCTGCTCCGACTCGGCGGAGGTGGTGGTCTGCGTGTCGTTCTGGTCCGCGGGCTCTTCGCTCGGGGAGCAGGCCGCCAGGGACAGGGCCGAGGCGGCTACAGCGGAGACTACAAGACGGGGGTATTTCATGACAGATTCCTTTGTTTACTGTTCATCAATGGGCCGACGCTTGGCCAGAACCAGCACGACGACGGCGGCCAGCACCAACACGCCGCCGACGGCGAGGATCCACTTCAGCGGGCCATCGGCGCCGCCGATCTCTTCGCCGGGCTCGGGGACGGCGGACTCGTCGACGGCGACGCTGGAGTCGTCATCGCCGGCCACGGTGAAGCTGACTCCCCCGCGGGTGGCGTGCCCGTCCGAAGAGGTGATCTGGAAGCCGACCTGGTAGTCACCGGGACCCGGGTCGACGTCGTCCGGGGTCTCGATGGTCAGGTTGCGATCGTCGAGCTTAGGCTCGGCAGAAAACAGTACGTCCCCGGTTTCCTCGTTGGTCACGGCGAAGTTGTTGAAGCCCTCCCGCGGGATTCCGGAGAATTCCAGGGTGATGGTCTCGGGGAATTCGTCGAGGACCTGACCTTCGGTGACGGTGCCGCCGATGACGGCATCGTGAGCCAGGGCTACCGGCGCTGCCCACGCGGACAGGCCGAGGGCCCCGGCTGCCACCGCGGCGCCTGCAGTGCGCGGGGAAAATGAAAACATGTACTGCTCCTTACGGCGAGGACTCGCCTGGTCGTTCCAAGGTCGCAGCGGCACACACCGCGGGCTTGCCGCCGCGCTGCGCGACGCGTATCCGACTAGTCGCCCCATTGCTGGAAGTAGTTCCCAACAATGGCGCAGATCTCACTGCTACTAGTTGTGCCCCGATTGTCCCCCACCCGAGCGCGAAGATACAAAACGCCGCCCCCAACGGGGACGGCGTCGAAAAATGGAGCGGATGACGAGACTCGAACTCGCGACCCTCACCTTGGCAAGGTGATGCGCTACCAACTGCGCTACATCCGCA